>NZ_JAPTFX010000161.1:0-9682 GCF_030985895.1 Stenotrophomonas sp. Sm6012
CCCCCCCCCCCCCGCCCCCTCAATCCTGTTCGCGGTGGTAGGTCGCCACATCTTCCCAGCCCTTCTCGCGCGCGTGGCGGGCCATGCGCTCGGCCAGGAACACCGATCGATGCTTGCCACCGGTACAGCCGAACGCCACGGTCACGTAGCTGCGGGTGCCGTCGCCCAGCTTCGGCAGCCAGGTATCGAGAAAGTCCGTCAGCTGGGCCAGGTAGCGCTGCACGTCGGGCTGCACTTCCAGGTAGTCGCGCACGCCCGGCTCGCGGCCGCTCAGCGCGCGCAGCTCCGGGTCCCAGTGCGGGTTGGGCAGCACGCGCGCGTCGAACACGAAGTCCGCCTCGGCCGGCACGCCGCGCTTGTAGGCGAACGATTCGAACAGCAGCGACAGCCGGGTGGCGTGGTCCAGGGTGAACTCGGTGATGATCCGTCGCCGCAACTGGTGCACGTTGAGCGCGCTGGTGTCGATCACCGCATCGGCCTCGCGGCGCAGCGGGGCGGTCAGCACGCGCTCGCGCGCGATCGCTTCGGGCAGTGACAGGCCCAACTGGCTCAGCGGATGCCGGCGACGGGTGTCGGCATAGCGCTTGAGCACCGTTTCGTCGCTGGCCTCGAAGAACAGTACCTTCACCTCCACGCCGGCGTCGGTGGCCAGTCGCCGCCAGTCGCCCAGCTGGCCAAGATCGGCCTGGCCGCGCACGTCGATGCCCACCGCCAGCCGGCGCGGCGCGTGGCCATCGTGGTTGGCCAGCAGGCTGCGTACGAAATCCGGGAGCAGATTGATCGGCAGGTTGTCCGAGCAGTAGTAGTCCTGGTCCTCGAAGGTCTTCAGGGCCACGGATTTACCCGAGCCGGACAGGCCGCTGACGATGATCAGGGTCGGGGCGGTGGGGGCGGCGGTGCTCATGGACGGGCTCTTCGAAAGACAGGGGTCAGGGCGTTCGCCGTTCCAGCAGATTGCTGTGGCGGGCGATGAACATCGCCGCCGGATCGATGCCCTTGGTGCGCAGGATATGCAGGCGGGTGGCCGCCTCGGTCAGCACGGCCAGGTTGCGGCCAGGCATCACCGGCAGGGTGATCAGCGGTACGTCCAGGTCCAGCACATGGCGGGTTCCCGAATCGCCGGTCAGGCGCTCGTAGCCATGTGGCGTGGGTTCGGTCATCGGTTTGGTCAGATGGACGATCAACCGAAGGTACTTGTTCTTCTTTACAGCCGTGTCGCCGAACATCTCGCGCACGTTCAGCACGCCCAGGCCGCGCACTTCAAGCAGGTCCTGCAGCAGTTCGGGGCAGGTGCCGTCGAGCACATCGGGGGCGATCTGGGTGAATTCGGGTGCATCGTCGGCCACAAGGCGATGGCCGCGGCTGAGCAGTTCCAGCGCCAGTTCGCTCTTGCCCGAGCCGGCCTCACCGGTGATCAGCACGCCGATGGAGTAGATCTCCATGAACACGCCATGCAGGATCACCCGCGGTGCCAGCGTGCGCGCCAGATGGTAGGACAGGTGGTTGAGCAGTTCGTGGCCGCGCTTGGGGGACAGCCACAGCGGCGTACCGGACTCGTCCGCGGCCGCGCGCAGGTCTTCCGGGCAGGGCTGGTTGCGGGTCAGCACCAGCGCCAGCGGGTGCGACTGCATGATCTTCTCGATGGTCTCCCAGCGCTGGCGCGGTTCCAGCGCGTCCAGCCAGGACAGCTCCTCGGTGCCGAGAATCTGCACCTTGTTGGGGTAGATCGCATTGAGGTAGCCGGCCAGCGAGGGGCGCCGCGAGACCGTGTTGCCGGCTTCGAGTTCGCGTTTCTCGCCGGACTTGCCTGCAGCCCAGCGCAGCCCCAGCCGCTCGCGCTGCTGTTCGAACAGTTCACGGGCGGTGATGCTGGTATTCATGCGGCGCTCGCAGGTGGCGTCAGCTCAAGGGCCTGGCGCAGGGCCCGGGCATCGCCGGCCGCGCGCAGCGCCTGGCGGATGTCGGGCGCGGAGAACAACTCGGCCAGCTCGGACAGCAGCATCAGGTGCTGGTGGGTGTAGTGGGCGGGGACGGCCATCGCGAACACCAGGTCCACCGGCTCGTCGCCACCGAAGTCGACCGGGGTGGCCAGCCTCAGCAGGGCGCCACGGGGGCGGTCCAGGGTCGGCGCGCGGCCGTGGGGAATGGCGATGCCATGGCCGATTGCGGTACTGCCCAGCGCTTCGCGCTGGCACAGGTTCAGGTAGATCTGTTCGGCATTGGCTTGGCGGCAGGCCAGCAGCCCGGCCGCGGCCTGCAGGACGCTGTCGCGGTCGGTGGCCGTGCAGAGCTGGGTCTGCACGGCCGCCAGGAGGTCAGTCAGGGGCATGTCTGCGGGGAACAGTGGCGATCAGCCACCATTGTCGCCCACCGGCAGCGGCGCGTGCTGCTGTTTTTTCTCCTTGTGCTTGATCACAAGGCGGTCAAGCTTGTCCGCAAGCAGGTCGATTGCGGCATACATGGTCTGGCCGCCGGCCTCGGCGTGCAGGGTCTGCCCCGGGATGTTGAGGCTGGCGTCGACGTGATGCTCGGTCTTCTGCAGCTTGAGGGTCACCCGCGCTTCGCAGTGCTGGTCGAAGTGTTTTCCGATCCGGGCCAGCTTTTCCTCTACATAGGACTGCAGGGCCGGGGTGACTTCGACATCTTTGCCAAACGTTTCGATGCGCATCGGGTTTCTCCTGTGTTCGGATGTGCCAATGAACCTCTCCGCCGGGCGCGGCGGCGCGTCAAGCGATTCTGACCCTTTCGTGCGAGGCGGAAATGTTCATGGCTTCACGATACTTCGCCACGGTGCGTCGCGCTACTGGAATTCCCGACGATTTGAGCAGGTCAGCCAGCTTGGCGTCAGAAAGCGGCTTGCGCGGGTTCTCGTCGTCGATCAGTCGCCGGATCATGGCCTGGATGGCCGTGCTGGACGCCTCGCCGCCGCCCTCGGTATCGATGCCCGACGCGAAGAAGGCGCGTAGCGGCAGGGTGCCGCGCGGCGTGCGCACATGCTTGCGCGCGATCGCGCGCGATACCGTGGATTCGTGCAGGCCGAGTTCGGTGGCGATCTCGCGCAGTGTCAGCGGGCGCAGCGCCTGTTCGCCGAATTCGAGGAATCCGGCCTGCTGCAGGATCAGGCTGCGCACCACCCGCAGCAGGGTCTCGCCGCGCTGCTGCAGCCCTTTCAGCAGCCAGCGCGCCTCCTGCAGCTGCGCGCGCAGATAGCCGGCATCGGCCTCGCCACAGCGGCGGATGAGCTGTTCGTAGCCGCGGTGGATCACCACCTTCGGCCCGGCATGGCCGGCCAGTGATGCGCGCCAGACGCCGTTCTGCCGCCACACCACCACGTCGGGCACCACGTAGGTGTCCTGCGAAAGCGGCGCAATCTGCGTGCCCGGGCGCGGGTCCAACGAGCGCAGCAGGGCGACGGCGGTCTCGACATCGGCAAGCGGTCGTTTCAGTTCGTGGGCGAGGCCGGCCACGCCACTGCGCGGCAAGCGTTCCAGCGGTCCTGCGGCAATCTGTCGCGCCAGGGCCAGTCCGGGCGTGTCCTCGCCCAGCACGTCCAGCTGCAGCTGCAGGCATTCACCGAGTGTGCGAGCGGCCACGCCGACCGGATCGAAACGCTGGATGCGATGCAGTACGGCGAGGATCTCGTCCTCGTCGGCATGGATCGTTGGCAGCAGTGTTTCAGCGATGGTCGCCAGCGGTTCCCGAAGGTAGCCATCGTCGTCCAGTGCATCGATCAGCGCGGCACCGATGCTGCGATCGGGTGCGGACAGATGTGACAGGTGCAGCTGCCACAGCAGGTGATCGGCCAGCGTCTCGCTTTCGGCCACGCGCTCGGCGGCGCTGCCGGTGTCGTCGTCATCGTCGAAGCTGCCACCGCTGCCGGCAGCGCTCCAGTCCAGTTCGGCAGGCGCCCAATCGTCGCCATCGTCGGCGCGTTCGCTGGGGGCTTCGCTGTCGTTGCCGTCACTGGCCTCGTTGGCGGCAGGGCCGTCGTTGCTGTCGGCCCAGTCCAGCAGGGGATTGCTTTCCACGGCCTGGGCGATTTCCAGCTCCAGCTCGGTGGTGGACATCTGCAGCAGCTTGATCGCCTGCTGCAGCTGGGGCGTGAGCACCAGCTGCTGTCCCAACGATGTCTGCAGCCGAGTCTTCATACCTGTGCCGAAAGGATGGAAAGTGCCCGGGTGCCCGCCGTCACAGCTTGAACGAATCCCCAAGGTAGACGCGGCGTACGTCGGCGTTGTCCAGGATCGCTTCCGGCGAGCCCTGGGCCAATACGGCGCCCTCGGCGAGAATATACGCGCGGTCGCAGATTCCCAAGGTCTCACGCACGTTGTGATCGGTGATCAGCACGCCGATGCCACGCTGCTTGAGGTGGGTGACGATGCGCTGGATCTCGCCGACCGAAATCGGATCGACGCCGGCGAATGGCTCGTCGAGCAGGATCAGGCGCGGCTGCGCGGCCAGCGCTCGGGCGATCTCGCACCGACGGCGTTCGCCACCGGACAGGCTGGCGCCGAGCTGGTCGGCAACGTGGCCCAGCTGCAGTTCGTCGAGCAGGCTGTTCAATTCGCGTTCGCGGCCGGCCGAATCCAGGTCCTCGCGCAGTTCCAGCACCAGGCGGATGTTGTCGGCCACGGTCAGCTTGCGGAACACAGAGGGTTCCTGCGGCAGATAGCCCACGCCCTGCTTGGCGCGGGTGTACATCGGGTCGCCGGTGATGTCGCGTCCGTCGAGCACGATGCTGCCCGCATCGGCTGCGACCAGGCCGACGATCATGTAGAAGCAGGTGGTCTTGCCGGCACCATTGGGGCCCAGCAGGCCGACCACTTCACCGGCATCGAGGGTCAGCCCGAAGTCCTTGACGACTTCACGCTGCTTGTAGCGTTTGCGCAGGCCCTTGGCGACAAGCATTACTTCTTGCTCCCGGCAGGCTTGGCCGGCTGTGCGGCCGGGTTCTTGTTCTTCGGCGGAATGACGGTGCGCACGCGGCTGCCGTCGCCACCGGAGTTCATCTCACCGCTGCGGGTGTTGTAGACCATGCGCTGGCCGGCGTTGGTGCCGCGCGCGCTGGTGACCTTGTAGTTGCCGGTCAGGGTGATGATCTCGCTCTTGATGTCATAGTCGATGCGATCGGCCACCGCGTCCATCCAGGTGCCATCGTCGAGCTGCTGCTTCATGGTGGCCTGCTTGCCGGTGAACACCGCACGCACGGCCTCGCCATCCTTCAGGTAGATCTCGGCTTCCGACGAGCGGATGTCCAGGGTTCCCTGGGTGATGTTCACGCCCTGCGAGAGCACGGTCTTGCCATCGCCGGTGAGCACGCCGGACTGGGCGCCGGAATCGATGTTCATGTTCTCGTTGCGGTCGGTGGACTTGGCGAAGGCGGCGCTGGGCACAACAAGTGCGAGCGCGAGTACGGCTGCAAAGGGAATCTTCATCGGGGTCCGTTCTACCGGTGTAGGGCTCCCGGAAACCGGGGGCGGGGAGGGGCTGCCGGCCGTGCGCCTGTCCGGGGACGTCGCAGGCTGGCGGCGGGATCAGTGCCGGGGCGTGTAGCGGCCCTTGGACTGGCTGAGGAAATGATACGTGTTGTTCTTCGAATCCACCTCGAAGCCGACGCCGGACTGTTCCATTCCGGGCCGGGTCATGGTCACCAGCGCATCGGTGCGGGCACGGCTTTCCTTCGGAAACACGTCCAGATGGTCGGTGCGGAAGGTGGTGGGCGGTACGCCCGGGTCGGCGGGACTGTCGCCTGCGACGTTGCCACGCAGCTTCATTTCGTCGCCCTTGGCGCTGAGCCAGCCGGTCTCCGAACGCAGCGTCCAGTGCTTGCCGTCCTTGTCGGGCATTTCGAACAGCGGGGTCGCGATGCTGATGGTCTGGTCACCGCGCTGACGCTCCAGCAGCGGTGCGCGCAGGGTGGTCGATTCCTTGCCCTGTTCGTCGAGGGCCACGATGGTGAAGTCGTGCAGGATGTAGTCCACGCCAATCTCGTTGCCGCCGTTGGCCGGTCCCTTGTCACGGTTGCGCAGCGCGGCCCAGCTGCTGAGCAGCGCGGCCAGCAGCAGGCCGATGCCGAGTGCGGTGCGCCAGTTCAGGGTCGGCCGGTTCATGCGCCGAACCTCGCCAGGACCGCATCCACATGGCCCTGGGCGGCCAGCAGGACATCGCACAGCTCACGTGCAGCGCCACGCCCGCCGTCGGTGCGGGTCTGCCAGTGCACGCGCTCGGCGATCCACGGGTGCGCGTTGGCAGGCGCCACGGCCAGGCCCACCGCGCCCAGCGGCGCCAGGTCCGGCAGGTCGTCGCCCATGAAGGCCACCTGTTCCAGGCCGATGCCGTGCTGCGCGCACAGCGCCTGCACGCTGGCCAGCTTGTCACCCACGGCGATCTGGGTGTCGATGCCGAGATCGGCGCCACGCCGGAGCGCGGACTGGCTGTTGCGCGCAGTGATCAGCACGGGATGGATGCCGTGCTGCTGCAGCAGTTTCAGGCCCAGGCCATCCTGCACGAAGTACGCCTTGCTCTCATTGCCGTCCTTGTCGTAGTACAGCCGACCGTCGGTGAGGGTGCCGTCCACGTCGAAGCACGCCAGGCGGACGCGGGCCGCAGCGGCATGCAGGTGGGCGGGGAAGGCGGGCAGGGGGGACCAGGGCATCAGGGCGGCAGGCTCGGTGTGGGCGGATGGACGATACAGACTGAATGGGGTCTACGGACTGTCGGTTAAACCACCCGCGCCCGCAACAGGTCATGAATGTTCAGGGCACCGACCGCGCGTCCCTGGCCATCGACCACGATCAGGCCGGTGATCTTGTGGGTCTCCATCAACCGCGCGGCTTCGACGGCCAGCTGGTCGGCGCCGATGGTACGTGGGTTGCGGGTCATCACATCGGCGATCTTCGCGGTACGCACATCCAGCGCGCTGTCCAGCGCGCGGCGCAGGTCACCGTCGGTGAACAGGCCGATCAGGACGCCATCGGCATCGACCACGGCGGTCATGCCCAGCCGTTTGCGGCTCATTTCCATCAGCGCTTCGCTGAGGCTGGCGCCGGCCTCGACCCGGGGCAGGTCGGCGCCGGTGTGCATGACATCGGTGATGTGCAGCAGCAGGCGGCGGCCGAGGCTGCCGGCCGGGTGTGAACGGGCGAAATCATCGGCGGTGAAACCGCGCGCATCGAGCAGGGCCACGGCCAGCGCGTCGCCCATCGCCAGCGACGCGGTGGTGCTGGAGGTCGGGGCCAGGTCCAGCGGGCAGGCTTCGGCCGGTACGCTGACATCCAGATGAATGTCGGCGGCGGCGGCCAGGCTGGACTGCGGGCGTCCGGTCATGGAAATCAGCAGGTTGCCCTGGCGCTTGAGCACCGGCAGCAGCATCAGGACTTCGTCCGACTCGCCCGAATAGGACAGGGCCAGCACCACGTCGTCCTCGGTGATCATGCCCAGGTCACCATGGCCGGCCTCGCCCGGGTGCACGTAGAACGCCGGGGTGCCGGTCGATGCCAGGGTGGCGGCGATCTTGCGGGCGATGTGGCCGGACTTGCCCATGCCGGTGGCAACCACCCGCCCGCGGCTGGACAGGATCGCCTGGCAAGCCTGCTGGAAGGCATCGCCGAGGCGGGCAGCGACCGCATTCAGGGCTTGCTGCTCGATGTCGAAGACACGGCGGCCGCTGGCGACCAGGCTGGCCGGGTCGACGGAACGGGAGGGCAGGAGAGGCTCGGCCATGCGGACGCCACGCAGCGGAAGTAGAATGAGCGCTCATTTTATTAGGAAAGCCCGTTGGACGCCGACACCATCCGCAATCTGATCGAAACCGGCCTGCCCGGCGCCCGCGCCGACGTGCGTGGCGACGATGGCGTGCATTTCGAAGCGACCGTGGTCTGCGAGGCCTTTGCCGGCAGGATGCCGCTGGCCCGCCACCGGATGGTCTATGCCACCCTGGGCGACCTGATGGGCGGCGCGATCCACGCGCTGGCGCTGAAAACCGTGACCCCGGCCGAAGCCGGCTGAACCGCAGAAGATCCCGAATACATGGCCAAGATCGTTGTGACCGGCGGCGCTGCGCTGCACGGTGAAGTAAGCATCTCCGGCGCCAAGAACGCCGTCCTCCCCATTCTCTGCGCGACCCTGCTGGCCGATGCGCCGGTCGAGATCACCAACGTGCCGCACCTGCACGACGTGGTCACCACGGTGAAGCTGCTGGGCGAGCTGGGCGCCAAGGTCACCATCGACCAGGGCACGCTGTCGCGCGGCAGCGCGATCGTGGTCGACCCGCGTCCGGTCAACCAGCACGTTGCGCCGTACGAGCTGGTCAAGACCATGCGCGCCTCGATCCTGGTGCTGGGCCCGCTGTTGGCCCGCTTCGGCGCGGCCGAAGTGTCGCTGCCCGGCGGCTGCGCGATCGGTTCGCGCCCGGTCGACCAGCACATCAAGGGCCTGCAGGCGCTGGGCGCCGAGATCGTGGTCGAGAACGGCTTCATCAAGGCCTCGGCCAAGCGCCTGAAGGGTGGTCATTTCACCTTCGACATGGTCAGCGTCACCGGCACCGAGAATGTGCTGATGGGCGCGGTGCTGGCCGAAGGCACCACCATCCTCGACAACTGCGCGATGGAACCGGAAGTGACCGATCTGGCGCACTGCCTGATCGCGCTGGGCGCGAAGATCGAAGGCCTGGGCACCGCGCGCCTGGTCATCGAAGGCGTCGAGCGCCTGTCCGGGGGCCGCCACGAAGTGCTGCCCGACCGCATCGAGACCGGTACCTTCCTGGTGGCCGCGGCGATGACCGGTGGCAAGGTCACCGTGAACCGCGCGCGCCCGAACACCATGGACGCGGTGCTGTCCAAGCTGGTCGAGGCCGGTGCGAAGATCGAGACCACCGATGACAGCATCACCCTGGACATGCAGGGCAAGCGGCCGAAGGCGGTCAACCTGACCACCGCGCCGTACCCGGCGTTCCCGACCGACATGCAGGCGCAGTTCATGGCGCTCAACTGCGTGGCCGACGGCGTGGGCGTGATCAATGAAACGATCTTCGAGAACCGTTTCATGCACGTCAACGAACTGCTGCGGCTGGGCGCGGACATCCAGGTCGAAGGCCACACGGCCATTGCCCGGGGCCACGAACGCCTGAGCGGTGCGCCGGTGATGGCCACCGACCTGCGCGCGTCGGCATCGTTGATCCTGGCCGGCCTGATGGCCGATGGTGACACCACCATCGACCGCATCTACCACCTTGATCGTGGCTACGAGAACATCGAAGAGAAGCTGTCTTCGCTCGGTGCCACCATCCGGCGCGTGCCATGATCCTGCGCGGCAAGTTCAGCCCGCGTCGCAAGGCGCTGCTGGCGCTGGTGCTGATCGTGCTGGCGTGGCTGGGCTACGCCTGGTACGCCGACATCGCCATCACCCAGGGCATCGAGCAGAAGGACATGGACTGGAACGGCGATGGCACCGTCTCGCGTGACGAGATCATCGAGTCGTTCTACGCGGTTGCGGTGAACGACAGCCAGGACGGCAACCGCCATTGCCGCACCTTCGTCTGGCGCAGCACGGGCGAGCAGATCCGCGTGGACTGCCGCACCGAGTTCGCGCCAGCGGAAGCGAAGCCGGCTGAAGCGAAGAAGTAAGAAAACGCCCGCGAAAGCGGGCATTTTCCTTTCGGTAGTGTCGGGCGCTGGCCGGCAAC
>NZ_JAPTFX010000162.1:0-9652 GCF_030985895.1 Stenotrophomonas sp. Sm6012
CCCCCGCCCTTCCCCCAATGCGCTTTTGCTTCATGCTGCTTTTGACGTTGCCTTTTTCTCTTCAAGAGCTCAAAAGAACGCGGCCTGGGCCGCGCCTGAAAAGCCCCCTTCGGGGAGGAAAGACCCAGCGCCGAGGCTTCAGACCCAGCGTCCGCGTGGCTGTCCTTGGCTCCATCCCCCCCCCAAAAGGGAGTCCGATTCGTCAAGCGCTGGCGTGGATGCATCGCCAGACCAACTGGCGAACGGCTTCTGGCTGACGAATGCCGATTCGGTTGGCGTCGATGAGCAGGGCCATGGCGACCTGGGGAGCCACCTGCACACTGGGAAGCGCGGTTTTATAGCGCTCTCGCCCCTTTGCCTCTCCGGCCCACGGCGTCGGGCATCGAGGGGAAAACGGTTCTCGAATCTGGGCGTGTTGCTCGATGAGCTGGGCCAGTGCAGCGCGCATGCTCAGGCCTTGCGCGGCGGCCAGGGCTTGAAACGCGGCTTTGCTAGGCGCGTCAATCCACGTTTCGTGGATGGTCTCCACAAGTGGCATGTTGTTCCGCTTGGGTTGTAGCGTGTAGCGGCTCATCCGCTCCTCCTCTTCTCCTTCAGGTCTGCTCTTACATACAACCCCGAATCCATAAAAACGAGGGCCATCTCGCGAAACGAAACGCCCGCCGGAAACTCTTGACTCCAGACCACAATCCCATCTTTGAGGTAGCTGTATTCCTGGCGAGTCACTACGCCAAAGCCATCTTCTGAGTCGCACATGTATTTGACCCGGTGGCGGTAACCGGCGTTCTCGATTTCAATCAACTCTTTCATTCGAACCCTGCTTGTGAGGGCCAGAGGACGTAGCGCCTTGTCATGCGGTCCTCCGGCTGGGCTTGGCCATCCATCCTTGGGCGGCCGCCTCTTCAGCGGTCAGCAACGCGGAGGTGCCCAGGAAGCGCGTGAGCTGGTAATGGCCGATGGTGTGCGGATACCGCTGCAGGTGGGCATGCATGGCTTTGTCGAAGTAGCACGTGGACCCCGAGCGGCGTTGATAGGCGAAATAGCGGCGGCGACGCGTTGCTGGGGGCTTCATGCCGAACCCCCGCAATCGTCGCAACGCTGCATTTCTGCCGGATACGTTGAGAAGGGATAGGCCCCTTTCTGCCCCACTTCCCCGCAGCACCCACACCGCATGAGCCCCCGGGCGGTTTGACAAATCGCGGCCTCCGGGCCTTGCCAAACCACGCCGACCACCACGGCTTCCCAGGAGCTGCCGCTCCGGGCAACCACAGTGAGCCTGTCGCCGTTCCGAACATTCGGGGCGGGCACCCGGGCGCCCCATTCGCCCGACTTGAGTTGGAGGGGCCTGGCGTGGTGGTGGGCCATTAGAAGACCCCCCGATAACCAAGGGCAACAAAGCCTGACCGGCCAATAGCGCAAGCAATCATTAGAAAACCTTTGAAGAGGGGGCATTCCCTCACTACCCACTCAAACTAAGCCCCCTCAAAAAAATCGCAATACTTTCACCCTACGTTTTATCGACTAAATATCAAAACCGCCATAAGGGCCGCAGATCGCCGGAAAACTTGAACCGCAGCACATTTCCCGCCCAGCACCGGGCCCGGTGGAAGCCGAGGCCCCACCCGCCCTTTTTCCAACGCACTTTAAAAGAACGCGGCCCGGGGCCGCGCCTGAAAAGCCCCCTCCGGGGAGGAACGGCCCAGGGCCGGGGCTCCCGCCCCAGCCCCCGCTCTGCCTTGCCTTGGTTCAACGCCCACAAAAAAGCCCCGGAAAACCGGGGCTTTGTCTGCAACGCTGAAAATCCGATCAGGCCTTGAACGGATGCGCCGGCCATTCTTGGTCCGGGTGTTTCTTTTTCCACGCCTTCCCTTCAGCGGTTTCTGCCCACGCGAGGAAAGCGCTGGGTTGCCGGCCAGTGCCTGCCCAGGTGGTGCCGTCCGGGATTTGGAACTTGGGAGGGCGGCTCGTGCCCGTCTTGGTTGTGGCAGCGTGGCGCGGCTCCAGCAGCGCCTTCAGATCGTTCTTCTGCTTGGTCGTGTAATGCGGCCCAAACTGCTGCAAGGTCTCGTAGACGCCAGCAAAGCTGGCCACTGCTTCGGCCGCCAGCGCGTCGCCTTCGGCCTTTTCCATTTCGGCCACCAAGGCCTCCGCTTCGGCCTTTTTCTTGCGGATTTCTTCGAGCGTCAGTGCCACGGTTTTCCCTTGGGGTTGGTCAAACCCCGATCCTGCCGTTTTGCGAGACCACTGTAAACCCTCAACGGCTCAACCCCGGCTTCCCCTGGGCCAGTGCCACGGGGCTTCGCCCCTGGAAGTCACTCAGCGTCACGTCCACGCCCTCGGCGATCAACCGCAAGCAGCTTTCCGTGCCGCCTTTGTCGGACGCCAAATGGAGCGGGGTCATGCCGGCATGGTTGAAGACGTTGACCCGCGCCCAGCCTCAAGGAGGGGGTCAACCAAGCCCGTGTGCCCCCGCTCTATCGCCTCGTGCAGCGCGGTGTTGCCGCCGATCCGCGGCGCATTGACGGCCGCCCCCAGGCCCAATGCTGCCTGGAGCAGCTTCAAATCGCCTTTCTCCACGGCTTCGTCCAGGAAGGCTTGCCGACCGCAGGTCTGCTGGAGGTGCTCAGCGTGGTGCTGGCGCTCGCGAAACGCCACCCCGTCCATCGCGATGGCTGCCAGAGTGTCGGCGCGGTCCTCTTCATCGAGCTGCTCATCGATGTAGTCCAGCACGATCCCGCTGATGCGTTCGTTGTTTTCGTCGTGAAGCGCGGCATCCACGCTCTCCGGGGTGATGGGCCCCAGCATCGCCAGCTCCGCTTTCTCGCCGTCGTAGTCCAGCGCCAACCTCACCCAGGGCCACCCCTGCTCGGCAGGCCCTGCGACCCAGGTCAGGTCCCCAAACCCGTCCACGCCTTCCACCGGCTGCTGGAGAAACGCCACGGCAGCCTGGAGAACCTGCGCAGGGTGATGGTCGCCCTCGCCCAACGTGCGTTGAACGTGGTTGGCGATGGTCGACGTCGGGGGCGAGGCCCACGCCTCGGGCTCAAAGGTTTCGAGAAGCTCCGTGATGCTGGGGGTGGTTTTCGTGTCCATCCCCAGGTTCTACCGTGCAATCGTCGAAAGTAAAGCGGCTACCGGGGGCGCCCCAGGAGCGGCTTCAGCAGTTCCCCACCTCGTGCGTCACCAAGAACCCTTCGGAGCCCCGTGTCTTATCGGATGCAGCCTGCTGGGTGGCGCGATTGGCCTTCATGGCCATCGTCTCGGCCCAGACACGCAATCCGATGTCCTGCAGAAGGATATCTTCCCTCTTTCTCGCGGTCGATTCGATGATCCAGTGGCGGCCATACGCGCCATGCATCAATGGCGCCCCTGGCCATCCTTTCCGGGCGACGGTCATGGCCAGTCCGGCGATCAATCGAACGTCAAAGCATCGCCTCGTTTCTTCCTCGGATAGTTCCAAGCGCGGAGCAAGCAATGCATCTCGGGCCTTCGTATCGGCCTGTATGACCCGCTCAAGCTCTGCTGGGGTTGGAGCCCCCATGCGCGTCCACACTTGCGCTGGCGAGCATGCCTTGACCCAGTTCCAAGCGCTTGCGGTGTCGTCAGACGGATCAGCCGGGTGCAGGTAGAGCCGACTTTCAAACACGGCCCGGAGGGTTTCCGGGTGCTTCCACTGGCGACCGTGGATGTAGTGTCCGCAAGCCAGGATCTTGTCGCACACGGGCACCACCACGGGTGCTGGCACGGTCAGAAATCGTTCAACGCCCGCCGCACTATTTCGGCCACGCTGACCTGCACCGATCCGCTTTTTCCGGCGGTTGCGCCATTGGTCGGCCCTCGGAATCGGTGGCCGATACCATCAATCGCGCGGACATGAAACTCTACGACCGCCGAAAGCGGGAACGGCAGAGAGCCTGCCCTCAGATCCGGGCATGGGGCCAGTTGTGGGCTGCCCTCCTTACGCCGATGATCGCCTTCTAAGCGTAGTAAGCGGCCTTTCAGTGCCGCCCAGTCTCACCGATGGAGAGGGCAACATGGAGAAGCGGGTGTGCTTTGATTTCGAGATTGATTTCAGCAACGGGGGCGGGATTCAGGGCCAAGGCTTCCGGCTGGACATCGCCGGTGATGACATCACCGATAAGGCGTTGGCCGACTACATCGTGCGCGACATGCGCCTGCTGATGGTGGGCGAGGTTCGCATCCTCAACAAGGAAATCATTGAGGAGCCTCATAAGCGCCCGGCGCACGGCCAAGACGGTTCAACTGTCCACGACCCAAAGGACGGGTGAGCGGCCATGCATCCTGATGTTCTTGGCTGGACTGCAACCGCCGTGTTGATAGCCACGTTGGTCCGGCAAATGATCAAACAGTGGCAGTCTCCCCATCCGGAAACGGTCTCCAAATGGCTGTTTGTCGGTCAGATGACCGCGTCGACCCTGTTCACCGCCTACAGTGCACTTTTGGGGTCAACGGTGTTTGTGGTGACCAATGCCCTGCTGCTGCTCACGGCCGTGGTGGGACAGATCCTGGCTTGGCGTCGACGTCGACGAACCGACGCACCGCCTCCCTGCTGACCCAGTATTGGCTGCACCAAGGAAAGCCGTGGTAGGCGTTTAGCAGCCACTCTTCGTCAGATCCGAAACGGACGCCGCCTGACATGCTCGACCCGGCCTCCGACCGTGACCAGCGTCGAGATGGCCCAGTCGCTGGAAGCGGACACGGGCGGAAGCAACAAGATCTCAACGCCGGCCCCCATCGCCGCGCCTTTCCATACCTCCACTGTGCCATCCTCGCTGGGACTGCGGTGGAGGCCCCAATCCGAGGCGAAATCCGTCAGCGCTTGCTGTCCATGTATCCTATCGAGCGCGCTGCAAAGCGAATCATACTGAGCACTCCTCACTCCCCTCCCCCTTGCATCGTTTTCTAACCTGCGCTTCACCATCCATCCCAGACTACTTCATGGCAGACATGAAGATCGAAAGCCAGTCTGAATCCCTCAGGAGAACGCCAACTTTCTGACGGGGCAGCCTCCGATCCATTACCTGAAGCTGGGACCAGGGACGACCGCCTAAGCCGATTCAGGCAGGGTTGCGCGGCTGCCCGTCGTCTATCAACAACACCGTGCGGCAAGCGCGCGCCAACTGCAAGGCAGCCGACATGTCCGCATAGCTTCGATAGGGAGAAAATGCGCCGGGCGGGCCCGACACGCGATCGCCCTACTGGTTGGTTCAGAACAGCTCCGTCTGAGCCGGTGGGTAGACAAGCGCTGGCCCGACGGCCTGCGCCATCGGGTTCAGCGGATGCGGTTTGGGTTCGGCGTGGGACACGATGTGCAGCACCTCATGGCCCCGGTGCGTCAGCAGGTCGGAGATGAGACGTCGGTGGCAACGCCACCACGGTGCCTCCGCGCACATCAGCGCGGTCCGATGTTCGCCCCCCAGTGCAAGCACCTTCGATAGCCCGCCGGCGAACTCGGCGGTCGCCATGTGGTCTGCGTAGCCCTGAAACGCGGCGTTGTCCCACGCACCATTGGGCGAATCCGGCTGCACCTTGCGCCGCCCGCCCAGTTCAGGAATCCAAAGATACTCCACGCCGTGCGCTGGCAGCGTTTTAGCCATCTGCTCGGATGCGAACCAAGGGTGACGACGCGATCCTGGGAAACGACGCACGTCCGCGATCGCCGAGATGCCTTGTGCGAACAGCAGGTGTAAGAACTCGTCCCAAGGTCGAGTGGAATGCCCGATGGTCCAGACGGTCACCGGGGTCGGAGCGGGAGCATCGCACTGCATGAGGCTCATTGGACAGGAGCCGGCATCAAGCCCGCGTGCTCATCACGTGCTCGGCAGCTGCCAACGACGCTCGCGTCTGCCCGTCTACGCTCGGACACGACCGCGGGGATAGCGGCTAGTCGTTTCGGGCCCATTTCGACAAGTTCTGCTTCAACGCATCGATGCCCTCCCAGGGATCCTTGCGGCGACGTTTCAGCTTGCCCGGCACGTCCTTGATCGTGAACGCGTCAGCCCGTTTGAGGTTTGGCAGCTCGCTCCACGCCAGAGGCATCGCGACAGGCGCGCCCGGTCTACCCCGCAGGGAATACGACGCCGCTGCGGTGGCACCTCGACCGTTACGCAGGTAGTCGACAAAGATCCGCTTGTTTCGAAGGGCTTTGGTGGCGGTGGCCAAGAACCGCTGAGGTTCCGACTGGGCCAACGCGTCGGCGAATCCTTTGGCGAAGCGCTTGGTCAGGTCCCAGTCGCACCCGGGATTCAAGGGCACCACGACATGAAGGCCCTTGCCTCCAGATACCCGCAGGAAGGACTCCAGCTCTAGTTGGGCCAGAAGCTTCCGGATATCAGTGGCAGCCTTTTTTACCTCCGCGAAAGGCACATCTGGGCCGGGGTCTAGATCGAATACCACCCGGTCGGCACGGTCAGGCTCCTCCGCGTGGCTTCCCCACGGATGGAACTCCAGGGCATTGAACTGGACCAGCTCCAGCAAGCTGGCCGCGTCGCGCACTACGAGGTAGTGGGCGTTGATGCCGCTGTCCTCCTTCAGCTTGACCGAGTCCACCAGCTCCAGCCCGGCGGTGTGGTGCTTTTGGAAGAAGCAAGGCTTGCCAGTGCCGGCGGGACAGCGAATGATCGACAAGGGCCGGTTGATCACCTCGGGCAGCAGGTGATCCATCACTGCCGAGTAGTAATCCCAAACGTCTTGCTTCGTATAGCCGTCGCCAGGGAAAAGGACCTTGCTCGGGGAGGACAGTTTGGGGGGCACGCGTTCGACTTGAGGCGTTGCGGCGGTCTTGCGGGCAGAAGACGCCGCCGATGCCCGTTTGCCACGGGCCGGTTTCGCCGGGGCGGCGCGATCCGAATCCGCCAAATCATTCACTTCCTTGTCGGCCCGCACGGCTTTCAAGGAGGCTTGGCGCAGCAGTTGCTGCCCCCCGATGCCGCGATAGAACACCTCCACCACGAAGCGCGGCTCGAACCACGTGGCAGAGCGAAGATCGGTGTCCTCGGTGGGCACGTAGGCCGTCGGCTTCTTGCCTCCCCCTTGGATCCTCTTGCTCACGTCCTTGATCAAGGCGTCGGAGAACCCGGTGCCCACCCGGCCCACGTAGAGCCAACCGTGTTTGGCGTCGGGCTTGGCCAGTAAAAGCGAGCCAAAGCCGCTGCGGCTGCCCTTGGGGGCCGTGTAACCGACCACGGCGAACTCGTCGCTGGCCAGCTGCTTGGTCTTGCGCCAGTCGTCGCTGCGGCCGAGGTGGTAGCCGCGATCGGCGCGCTTGGAAATGATGCCTTCAAAGTGCTGTTCGCCAGCCAGGCGGTAGGCTTCGTTGCCGTCGCCTTGGACGTGAGAGCTGAAGGCCAAGTGGCCGGCCTGGCCCGCCAGCAGCTCCTGCAGGAGCGCCTTGCGCTCCAACAGAGGTGCTGCGGCCACGTCCACGCCATCGATGTAGAGCAGGTCGAAGAGCGCGTAGGCCAGCGCGCCTTGCCGCTCCCCGGACAATGTCGCCTGGAGCAGGTTGAAGTCCTCCTTGGTGCCCGATCCGGCGATGAGTTCGCCATCCAAGGCAGCAGAGGTAAGGCCCAACTCCGCCACGGCGTCGCGTATCTCGGGGATCTTGTCGGTCCACTCCAACGCGTTGCGGGACCAGAGCCGGACGGCCCCATCGGCGACCGTTGCGAGGATCCGATACCCGTCCCACTTGATCTCATGGACCCATTGGTCGCCCTGCGGCGGGGCCTCCCCCAGCGTGGCCAACTGGGGCTCGAAGGGGCCGGAAGGCGGAGCCGCCTCTTTCGCTTTGGGCAGGACCAAGGCCTTCTTGGCCCAGTTCTTCCGTCGCGCACGCTTTGCAGGGAGGGCTTTGAGCTTCTTCTTGTCGGCTTTACCGCCGCCGGCCCTCCTGATGTCTGCCGTTGGGGCCGCCGACACATCGGCGAGCAGATCGTCCGCTTCCAGATCGCTCGCATACGCATCGTCGTCCTTGAACAACAGCCACTGCGGCTGACGGGCAGGCTTGCCGGAGCGGACCAGGTGCCACCCGCCTTTGAGCTTGGTGCCAAACAGCTCGAAGCGCAGGTGACCCTTGGCAAGTTGTGCCTCTGGGTCTCCTTGGGTGGCCCAGACGCCGTGATCAAACTGGGCCACGTGCCCACCACCGTATTGCCCTTTGGGGATCTCGCCTTCGAAGCTGGCGTAGTCGACGGGATGGTCTTCTACTTCCACGGCCATGCGCTTGACCTTGGGGTCGTAACTGGGGCCTTTGGGGACGGCCCAACTCTTCAGGGCGTCGCCGATTTGCAGCCGGAAGTCGTAGTGCCGGCGGCTGGCGTGGTGGAGTTGGACCACGAAAATGGCGCGCGGCCCTTGGGGCAGCGCTTTGCCAGGCTCCGGCTCCTTGGTCTGGTCAAAGCGGCGCTTGCGGCGGTATTCGACCAAGGACATGACGGCTCCTCGTTACTTGCCCAGGTGCTTGCGAACGGCCGCAGCGGTGGGGCCCACGGCTTTGACGGCGGCCCGGAGCTCGTCGGCGGACACGCCCAGCGCCTTGGTCCAATACTGGAGTTCGTAGTCTTCGTTGACGTTGATGCGGTCGCGGTCCGGGCTGCCGGTGTTCTTCTTGTCGTCGCTCATGGGATTCTCCTTGGGTGATCAGGCGCTCTTTAGAGCCTTCTTGGCGGGGGCTTTCTTTGCGGCTTTCTTTGCTGGGGCCTTCTTTATGGCGGCCTTCTTGGCAGGCTTGCTGTCTTTGGTGGAGGACTTGGAGGCGGTCTTCACCGGCGTTGCTTTCGCCGGGGTGCGCTTGTTGGTTTCCAAGCTCTTCTGGAGCAGCGCCATGAAGTCCACCACGTTGGTCGCCGAGTCCTCGCGATGTTCCGGTTCCTCGAAGGTGGTCGTGGCTCCGGCCTGCTTCACCCGCTTCTTGATGATGTCGGACAGGCGCTCGCGGAACTCGTCCTGGTAGCTGTCCGGCTCCCACTCAGAGGTCATGCTCTCAATCAGCTGCTTGGCCATTTCGAGCTCTTTGGGCGCAACCCGGTAGTCCGACGCCCCCCCCTGCGGCAGTTTGTATTCGTCCGGAGCCACCAACTCCTGCGGGTAGCGAAGCAGGATCATGATCAACGCATCGCCTTCGGGCATCACCGCGCAAATGTATTCGCGCGTGCGGATGACCACCCTGGCGATGCCCACCTTGCCGGTTTCCTTCAGGGTCTCTCGGAGCAGGACATAGCCCTTTTCGGCCTTCTTGCCGGGCACCAAGATGTAGGGCTTTTCGAAGAACCTCAGCCCGATGCTCTCGGCGTCGACAAAGGCCTCCACGTCGATGGACTCGTGCGTCTCGGGGGCGGCCGCGGCGATGTCTTCTTTCTCTATGACGACGTAGCTGCCCTTGTCGTATTCAAAGGCTTTGACGATGTCCTTCCAAGGCACTTCTTCGCCGGTTTCGGCGTTGACCCGCTCGTAGCGAATGGGCTTTTTGTTTCGTGCGTCCAACATGCGAAAGCTCAGATCCATGCGACGCTCGCCGGACATGAGGGACACCGGAACGTTGAGCAGCCCGAAGGACAACGAACCACTCCAGATGGGCCTGGGCATGCCAGCCGCCTCCAATCCTAGGGCCTTTCGTTGTAGGCCCGGGCGCGGG
>NZ_JAPTFX010000163.1:0-9515 GCF_030985895.1 Stenotrophomonas sp. Sm6012
AGGTGCATCCATGGGCCATGAAGTTGCCGGCCAGCGGCCGGCACTACCCCGATTCGTAGCCTGACCTCGACCCCACGTACACGCCTGCGCTGGCAAGCTGGGCGTCATGGCTGAACCGCTCCCCCTGCGTCCGCCACCGCCCTTGCTGGACGACGCCTGTGCGTTGTTCCTCGATGTCGATGGCACCCTGATCGAATTCGCTGCACGCCCGGATGCCGTGCAGTTGCTGCCGGATGTGCGTGAAGCCATCGGCCGCATCAGCGACCGCCTGGAAGGTGCCGTGGCACTGGTCAGTGGTCGTCCGCTCGAACAGCTGGACCAGCTGTTTGCACCGTTGCAACTGCCTGCCGCCGGCCTGCATGGCCACGAGCTGCGCGGCGAGGATGGTCGTGTGCTGCGCGACGCACATGACGATGACACCGCCGAGTGGCTGCACGCCCTGCACCAGCAGGCAATGCGTTTCGCCCATGGCCATCCCGGCGTACTGGTGGAAGACAAGGGCGTCGGCCTGGCGCTGCATTGGCGCGGCGCTCCACACGCGGCCAGCGAGGTGCGTGCCTTTGCCGACCGCCACGTGCGCGGCCGTACCAGCTATCGCCTGCAGCCGGGCGACCATGTGGTCGAGTTCGTTCCGGTGGGTACCGACAAGGGCCGCGCGGTGCGCCGGATGATGCAGTACCTGCCGTTCCGCGGTCGCCTGCCGGTGTTTCTCGGCGACGACCTCACCGACGAATTCGGCTTCGACGCCGCCAACGGCCAGCATGGCTGGAGCGTGCTGGTGGGCGAACGTGAACCCAGCGCGGCGGTGTTCGCGCTGCCCGACATACGCAGCGTGCACGCCTGGCTGCGTGAGAATGCCTATTGACCCGGCCCCCCACGGCCGCAACCGACGAGATGTACCGCGTGATGACCCAACCCGATCTTGATCTGGGCGTGGTCGGCAACGGCAGCTTCGGCGCCCTGGTCGACAAACATGCCCGCGTTGTGTGGAGCTGCCTGCCCACCTTCGACGGCGACCCCACCTTCTGCGCGCTGCTCGGCCCCAACCAGCAGACCGGTGGCGACTTCGCCATCGAACTGGAGGATTTCGCCAGCAGCGAGCAGGAGTACCTGACCAACACCGCGATCCTGCGCACCGTGCTGCGCGACGCGCACGGTGGTGAACTGGAAATCCTCGATTTCGCCCCACGCTGGCGCCAGAACGACCGCTTCTACCGCCCGGTCAGCCTGATCCGCCAGGTACGCCCCTTGGCCGGCAGCCCACGCATCACCGTGCATGCGCGCCCTCTGGCGGACTGGGGTGCACGCGTGCCCGAGTCCACCTGGGGCAGCAACCACGTGCGATGGATCCTGCCCGAGCACGTGCTGCGGCTGACCACCGATGTGCCGGTTCGCTTCGTTCGCGAGGGCCTGCCATTCGTACTCAACCATCCCATCCACCTGATCCTGGGTGTCGATGAATCACTCAACCGCTCGATCAGCGGCTATGTGCAGGAAGCCTTCCAGCGCACCCGCGATTACTGGCGCGAGTGGGTGCGCTACCTGTCCATCCCGCTGGAATGGCAGGACGCGGTGATCCGCAGCGCGATCACCCTGAAACTCTGCCAGTACGAGGACAGCGGCGCGATCATCGCGGCGATGACCACCTCCATTCCGGAGGCACCGGGCAGCGTGCGCAACTGGGACTACCGCTACTGCTGGCTACGCGATGCCGCGTTCGTAGTGCGTGCGCTGAACCGCCTGGGCGCGACGCGCACGATGGAACAGTTCCTCGGCTATATCTTCAACCTGGCCACCACCGACGGCACGCTGCAGCCACTGTACGGCATCGGCTTCGAGGCCAAGCTGGATGAGGACGAAGTGCCCAGCCTGTCCGGCTATCGCGGCATGGGCCCGGTGCGCCGTGGCAACCTGGCCTGGGTGCAGCGCCAGCACGATGTCTACGGCAGCGTGGTGCTGGCCTCCACGCAGCTGTTCTTCGACCGCCGCCTGCAGGACCCGGGCGACGCGCACACCTTCGCCCGCCTGGAACCCCTGGGCGAACAGGCCTTTGCCCTGCATGACGTACCCGATGCCGGCCTGTGGGAATTCCGCGGCCGCACCGAGGTGCACACCTACACCAGCGCGATGTGCTGGGCCGCCTGCGACCGCCTGTGCAAGATCGCCGTGCGCCTGAAGCGCGACGACCGTGCGCGTTACTGGCGCGAACGTGCCGACACCATCCATGCGCGCATCATGGCCGAATCCTGGAGCGAGGAACTGGGCCACTTCACCGATACCTTCGGTGGCCATCGCCTGGATGCCTCGCTGCTGCTGCTGGCCGACATCGGTTTCATCGATGCGCTGGACGCCCGCTTCATCGCCACCGTCGACGCCATCGGCCGCGACCTCAAACATGGCAATTCGCTGTACCGCTACGTTGCCCCGGATGACTTCGGCGAGCCGGAAACCAGCTTCACCATCTGTACGTTCTGGTACATCGACGCGCTGGCCGCGATCGGGCGCCTGGACGAGGCGCGCGCGATGTTCGAAACGCTGTTGAAACAGCGCAATCATCTGGGCCTGCTGTCGGAGGATCTTGCATTCGACAGTGGCGAGGCCTGGGGCAATTTCCCGCAGACCTATTCGCACGTCGGCCTGATCACCGCCGCGATGCGCCTGTCGCGGTCCTGGCAGGAGGCATCGTGAGTCGTCTTGTAGTGGTTTCAAACCGCGTGGCGGTGCCCGGCGAGAACCGTGCCGGCGGCCTGGCGGTCGGCCTGCTGGCCGCGTTGAAGGAACGCGGCGGCATGTGGTTCGGATGGAGCGGCAAGAGCGTGCGCGAGGGCAGTGGCACGCTGCACACGCAGAAGGACGGCGACATCGAGTTCGTCACCCTGGACCTGAGCAAGCGCGAGGTTGACGGTTACTACAACGGCTTCGCCAACCGCACGTTGTGGCCGCTGCTGCACTTCCGCCTGGACCTGGTCGACTACGACCGTGGCACCCGCGAGACCTACCACAAGGTCAACGCGCTGTTCGCCGACAAGCTCGCCCCGCTGCTGCGCGAAGACGACATCGTGTGGATCCACGACTACCACCTGATTCCACTCGGTGCGTTGCTGCGCGAACGCGGCATCGGCTGCCGCATCGGCTTCTTCCTGCACATCCCGATGCCCTCGGCCGACCTGCTGCAGGCCATGCCCGATCACCTGCGCCTGTTCTCTGCGCTGTATGCCTACGACCTGGTCGGCTTCCAGACCCAGCGCGACGCCGATCGCTTCCAGACTTACCTGCGCCTGTTCGGCGGTGGCCGCGTGCTCGATAACGGTGAACTGGAAGCCCCCGGCGGGCGCCGTTTCCGCGCGGCCGCCTTCCCGATCGGCATCGACACCGACCTGATCGCGCGCCAGGCCGGCACCGCCGCCACCAAAGCGGCGGTCAAGAACCTGCGCAACAGCCTGCGTGACCGCCAGCTGGCGATCGGTGTCGACCGCCTGGACTATTCCAAGGGCCTGCCCGAACGCTTCCTCGGCTTCGAGCGCTACCTGCAGCGCCATCCCGACCAGCGCGGCTCGCTGACCTACCTGCAGATCGCCCCGGTCTCACGCGGCGACGTCACCGAGTACCGGCAGCTGCGCAGCCAGCTGGAACAGATCGCCGGCCACATCAACGGGGGTCACGCCGAGCCGGACTGGACGCCGCTGCGCTACGTCAACCAGAACTTCACCCATGCCACCCTCACCGGCTTCTACCGGGCGGCGGCGGTGGGCCTGGTGACGCCGCTGCGCGACGGCATGAACCTGGTGGCCAAGGAGTACGTGGCCTCGCAGGACCCGGAGGATCCCGGCGTGCTGGTGCTGTCGCTGCTGGCCGGCGCCGCGGACGAACTCAAGCAGGCGTTGCTGGTGAACCCGCACGACCTGGACGGCGTCGCCGATGCCATCGCCACCGCGGCGACGATGTCGCTGCGCAGGCGCAAGGAACGTTGGCACGCGATGATGGACCACCTGCGCACCTACGACATCAACCACTGGCGGCGCAGTTACCTGGACGCACTGGAGAACTGATGGGTTGCGCCACCAGTCCAGCCGTGAAGCGACAGAAGAGCGCCATGTGCGCTCGCAGCTTGTCGCTTTAAGCCCGAAGGTAGATGCACGTGAAACCATTCGCCGAACAGGAGAATGGGGCGACTGCCCGTCCCTGCAGTCCCGGGCAGGCGTGTAAGGCTCGCGTCGCACAAGGCCTCATCGTGTCCTGCCGCACGCTCTGCGGCATCGCCCGCCGGAACGAAAGAGGCACCACCGCCAGCCTTTCACCATGCATTGACGCGCGCTCCCCAGAGTGGCGCCCCCAGAGCTATCGCAATCCGTCGCCCCTGCTGCGCGGCGCGACGCACATCACATTCCGGGGAGTCACTGCATGTCTGCGTGCGACCGTTTCATCGAAGATGCCGCAACACGCCTGGAGCTGGGCCATCGCGCCCGCTGGGTGGTGGAGGTCATCAGCGTCTGGATAACCTCCCATCACCGGGGCCTGGACGGTCTGCAGCAGCGGTTTGAACAGGCAGGCCTGGCCTCCCGTTTTCATTCCTGGCGGCAACCGGCAGCGTTGCGGCTGCCCATCGTCGCCAGTGAGCTCGAACGCGCGCTGGGCGCACACACACTGGCCATGATCGCGCACCGTTGTGGCATGTCACCCGGTGCTTTCAGGGTGGTCGCGTGCCACCTTCTGCCCGGGGTGGTCACACTGATGGACGCGCCCGGCGGCCTGGTGCCTTCCCCCCATGTCCATCGCAGCATCGTGGGCCCATCGCCCCGGCGCATGACCGGCACGGTGCCATCGCGCGCGATGTATGGGATGGCCGTGCGCAGCCTGTTGTGGCTGCTGGCCATCGTCGTTGTCATCGGCCTCACCACCTGGCTGCAGCTGAAGGCCCGCACGCCCCTGTGGACGGCGCCGGACATTCCGCTCGAACACGACGCCTACCTGTCCCTGCAGCAACACGGCACACAGATGCAGGTGCACGGCAACCTGCCCACCGAGGGGGATCGTCGCCGTATCTGGAGCACGCTGCTGGCGGTACACGGCCGGCAGAACGTGCAGGGCGGGATAACGCTGGACCCACGCGCACGCGCGCCGCGCTGGCTGGATCGCCTGATTGCCGATCTTCCGCAGCTGCAGGGCGATGGGCTGCGGCTGGAGTTCGCCGGATCGCAGCTGCGCATCGACACCTCGCAGATGGAGGACGCGCAGCGGCTGGCCATCTCGCACAGGTTGCGCCAGGACTTCCCGGCGCTGGACATGGCGGGCCTGTGGGGGCCGGGACTGGCTGCGCTGGCGCAGCTGCCGGCGCACGCCGATCCCACACAGCGGATTGAAGCACTGAACCGGACCACCCTGAAGTTCCACGCCGGCACCGCTACGCTCACCGGCGACTCGCGGCAGACGATCGGCACCGTTGCCTCCGCACTGCGCGCAATCCCGGCCGGTGCACGCGTGGAGGTCGCCGCGCACACCGACAGCGCCGGTTCGGCCACAAGCAACCAGCAGCTCAGCCAGTTGCGTGCTGAGGCCGTGGCCCAGGCACTGCAGGAACAAGGGGTGGGCTCGGCCGCACTGGTTCCCACCGGCTACGGGCAGGAGCAGCCGATCGCCGACAACCGCAGCGATCACGGTCGTGCGCTGAATCGACGCATCAGCTACCGGCTGCTCGACTGAAAAAAGGGACGGAGGGAATCAAGTCGTTCATGCATGAACGACTTGATTCCCTCCGTCCCCTTTTTGTTCAGTCCAGGAAGCGCGCGGCCTGTTCCGGCGCCGGCAGAAGGCAGGCGTCGTGGCGCCCGAACCAGCGGTAGCGGTTGCGCGCCAGCACGAGATAGGCCGCGTCGCGCCAGCTTCGCGGTAGCACACGCAGCACACCGCTCAGGCGCCAGGCGCCGCCCAACCCGGCCAGCACGCGCAGGATCGCGTCGGTGTCGGTCCATGCGCCCTGCGCATCCAGCAGCAGGAATGACCTGGGGTCCTGCGGATCCAGTCCATGCGCGCGCAGCAGCGCACTGCCCCGGGTACCCTGCATCGCCGCGAAGCGATAGCGCCCCTTGCGGTCGAAACGCAGCAGGAAGCGCACCCACCGGTTGCACAGCGCGCAGACACCGTCGAACACGATCACCGCGCCGTCGGCAGCGGTCTCACTGCGGTTCGAGCCAGCCTTCATAGCGGATCAGGGCTCCTGCCCAGGGCAAGGTCACATCAACCCGGAAAGTGTAACGCTGCCCCTGCCCCGCTTCGCGGCAGCGCACGCCGCCAAACCAGCGCGTGGGCAGCGGCAGCACCCCGAACGCCCACACCCGGCGCACCGACCAATCGATGCCGCCCTCGCGGGCCTGCAGGTCGAACTCGAAACGCACCGCGCCCAGCTGCTCACGCAGATGCCCCTCGTGCGCCCACAGCCGCGACACCATCGGCCAGCGGCCGAACCGGCGTGCCCAGCGCTCGCCCTGCCCGTGTGCACTGAACGCCACTTCGGTCGGCAGCGCTTCGCCCTCCCTCGGCAACTGCGCCAGGGCGGCCAGCAGCGGCACCAGCCAGTGCCGTCCGCGCTCGATCCGCGCCTGCCCCACGTAGCGGCACGGCAACGCAGCGGCGTGCAGCGCCTGTACCGGCGGCACCAGGGTGGCAAAAGCCGGCCCCAGCACGCGCGCGAACAGGGGCATGCTCAGCGCGCGATCCAGGCCAGCGTCGCCATGCGCCCGGTGCGACGGTCGCGCCTGTGCGAGTACAGGTCCGGGTCGGCCATGGTCGACACCGTGCCGCCATACACCTGCGCCGGGTCCATGCCGGCGGCCTGCAGCCGCTGGCGGGCCAGCGCGAACAGGTCAACCTTCCAGTGCCCGGGCCGGGTCGCCACGAAAGCCGCCTCCGCAGCCGGGTCATGCCCGACGAAAGCGTGGAAGACCTCCTCGCCGATCTCGTAGTCGGCCGGTCCCGCAGCCGGGCCCAGCCAGGCCCGCAGCTGCGCTGGCGGTGTCTGCAGGGCGGCCACGGTGGCTTCCAGCATGCCGTCGGCCAGCCCGCGCCAACCGGCATGGGCCGCGCCCACCTCGCTGCCATCGGCAGCGGCGAACACCACCGGCAGGCAATCCGCGGTCAGGATCGCCAGCACCACGCCCGGCACCGAAGTCACCGCGGCGTCGGCCACCGGCTCACTGGCGCCCGGCACCGGCGGCGCATCGAAGCGCAGCACGGTACTGCTGTGCACCTGGCGCAGCCAATGCGGCGCGGACGGCAGCGCCAATCCCTGCTGCAACAGCTGGCGGTTGTGCTCGACATTGGCCGGGGTATCGCCATCGGCCGCGTGCCGGTTGCCCAGGTTGAACTGCGCGAATGGCGCCGGCGAGATGCCCGCGCCATGCCGGCGCGTGGTCAGCGCATGGACGCCTGCTGGCGCTGGCCAGTCGGCCTGCAGCAACGGCAGCGCGGCCGCCATCACCAGCGGTCCCGCTCGCGTGCGGCGAAGGCTTCGCTGTCTTCGCGCAGCACCTTCATCAGGTGCAGCATGTCCTCCGGCACCGGCGCGGTGTTGCGCACCGGCTCGCCGGTGATCGGGTGGGTGAACTCCAGCGTTTCGGCATGCAGGGCCTGGCGCTTGAAGCCGCGCAGCGCGGCCACCAGCTCGTCGCTGGCGCCCTTGGGCAGCTTCAGCGCGCCGCCGTACAGCGGGTCGCCGATGATCGGGTGGCGCACATGCGCCATGTGCACGCGGATCTGGTGGGTACGGCCGGTTTCCAGGCGGCACTCCAGCGCGGTGTGCGCACGGAAGCGCTCGCGCAGGCGGTAATGGGTGATCGCTTCCTTGCCGTCCTCGCGCACGGCCATCTTCAGGCGGTCGCGCGGGTGGCGGTCGATCGGCGCATCGGCCGTGCCGCCGGCCACCAGTGCGCCCATCACGATGGCCAGGTACTGGCGGTGCACGTCGCGCGCGGCCAGCTGCTCGACCAGCGCGGTCTGCGCTTCCAGGGTCTTGGCCACCACCATCACGCCGCTGGTGTCCTTGTCCAGGCGGTGCACGATGCCGGCGCGCGGCAGCACCGCCACCGACGGGTCGCGGAACAGCAGGGCATTGACCAGGGTGCCGCTGTGGTTGCCCGCGCCGGGGTGGACCACCAGCCCGACCGGCTTGTTGATCACCAGCAGGTGCTCGTCCTCGAACAGCACGTCCAGCGGGATGTCCTCCGGCTGGGCGTCGGTCTGGGTTTCGAGCACCACGGTGAGGGTGACCACCTCGCCGCCGCGCAACGGGTCGCGCGGGCGCACCTGGGCGCCATCCAGCAGGACGTCGCCCGCCTTGATCCACTCGGTCAGGCGCGAACGCGAGTATTCGGGGAACAGTTCGGCCACGACGGCGTCGAAACGACGGCCGGCCGCAGTGTCGGGGACGATGGCCTGGCGGGCCGATTCAGAGGGTTGTTCAGACATGGCAGGGGGCATTCTTTGAAATTTTGGGGTCCCGGCGGCCGGTTTCAGTCGCTGGACAGGACACTAGGCTATCATCGACCCTTCGTATTCCAGCCGCGTCCCGCCTCGACCCCATGATCCGACGCTCCGCCATGCTCTCTGCGCCCGTCCGCCTCACCGCCCTGCTGCTGGTGCTGGTCATCGCCGCCACCGGCTGCCACCGTGGCGCCAAGAAGGGCGATCGCCCCGATGAAGGGACGCCGGTCGAACAGTTGTACGAGAAGAGCCACAAGCTGATGCAGGGTGGCAACTGGAGCGGTGCTGAGACCAGCTTCCGCCGCCTGGTGGCCCAGTATCCGTACGGTCCCTATACCGAGCAGGCGATGATCGAAACCGCCTACGCCCAGTACAAGGCCGGCAAGCACGACGATGCGGTGTCCAGCATCGACCGCTTCATCCGTACCTACCCGACCCACCGCAACATCGCGTACCTGTACTACCTGCGCGGTCTTGCCAACTCCAACCGCAGTACGGTTTTCCTGCGCCGCGTATGGTCGCTGGACGCCAGCCGCCGCGACCTGTCCACGCCGCACCAGGCGTATTCGGACTTCAACATCGTGGTCGACCGCTACCCGAACAGCCGCTACGCCGCCGATGCGCGCAGCCGCATGCTGGAGCTGCGTGACGTGTTTGCCCAGCACGAGCTGGACAACGCCCTGTACTACATGCGCCGCGGCGCCTGGGTCTCGGCGGCCGGCCGCGCCAACTACCTGCTGGAAACCTACCCGCAGAGCGCGTTCCAGTACGATGCCGTCGCCGTCCTGGCCGATTCCTACACCCACCTGGGCAACAAGACCCTGGCCGACGACGCCCGCCGCGTCCTGCAGCTGAACCAGCCGGACCACCCGTGGCTGGAGGGCAAGTGGCCGAAGTACCCGTGGATGATCCGCAAGCTGAACCCGTTCGCCGGCGAGAAGTCCGCCAGCACCGGCCAGCGCAACGCGCGACTGGAAAAGAAATAAGAGAAAGGGCCCCGCAAGGGGCCCTCTTCTTTTCTAGCGGTAGTGGCGGGCCCG
>NZ_JAPTFX010000164.1:0-9417 GCF_030985895.1 Stenotrophomonas sp. Sm6012
GGCCGGCAACCCTCGGATCTGCGATTGCCGGCCAGCGGCCGGCACTACCGCTCAGGAAAAAAGCCGGCTTGCGCCGGCGTTTTCCATTTCCAGCAGGTCTGCGCTTTACGGCGCCTTCTGGATCACCGCACACGCCAGGCGCGCACCGGCATTGCCGGTCGGCTGGGTCTTGTAGTCGTCCGCGTCGGCGTGGACGATCAGGCCGCGGCCGATGATGTCGAAGTCATCACCCTTGCCGATGTTGACGTTGCTCGACACCGGGCCATCGATGGTGGCCACGCCCTTGTCGTCGGCCTTGATGTTGGGCATGTCGCCGCCATGGTGCGGATCGGTGGCGACGTTGCCGTGATCCTGGTGGCCCGGGTTGAAGTGGCCGCCGGCGCTCATGCCGTCCGGCGCGCTGCAGTCGCCCTTCTCGTGGATGTGGAAGCCGTGCTCGCTGCCCGGCTTCAGGCCGGTGACCTGGCCGGTCACGTGGACCTTGCCGTCGACCAGCTTGAAGGTGACGCTGCCCTTGGCCTCGCTGCCCTGGGTCGGCGCCAGTTCAGCGGTGGCCGACGCATCTGCCGCGGGTGCAGCTGCCGGTGCGGGGGTTGCGGCCGGTTCGGTGGTGGCGCCCTCGGCCGCAGCGGCCGGCGGGGTTTCGGCCTGCGGCGCGGCAGGCTGCTGGCCGCAGGCCGCCAGGCCCAGCGCGGCGACGGCGACAAACAGCGAAGTGTGGATCAGACGCATGCAATCTCTCCCTGGATGAAGCCTGCAGTGATCAGCGGACAACCCGGATCACGCCACAGGCGATGCGGACGCCGGCATTGCCGGCGGGCTGGCTGCGATAGTCGTCGGCGTTGGCATGCACGACCAGTGCACGTCCGGCGATATCGGTGGCGGCGCCTCCGCCAAGGGTAACCCCCTTGAGGTGGATATCGACGTTGGCGCGGCCCTGGGCATCGGCACGCAGGTTGTCCATGTCGCCCAGGTGGTGCTTGCCGGTGCCGGCGCGGCCATGCGCGGCGCCACCGGGGTTGAAGTGGTTGCCGGCGCTGCTGGCATCCACCGCGCTGCAGTCGCCGCGCTCGTGGATGTGGAAGCCGGCCTGCTGCATCGGCTGCAGGCCACCGACCAGGCCGGTCAGGTGCACGCCACCGCTTTCGGTTTTCAGCACCAGGCGGCCACTGACGATGCTGGCCGAGGCCGGCGCCAGGTTCGCTTCGGCCAGCTGGGCCACAGGCGTGGTGACCACCGGCGGCGGGGTGGGCTGTGACTTCTGCGGCGCGCTGCCACAGGCAGAAAGCAGCACGGCGGCGGACAGCGGCAGGATGGCAGGTGAAAGGCGCATCAGGAACTCCTTGCAGGGAACACTACGGACGGCATCGTCCATGGCGGATCAACAGTTCGGCAAGCGGGCGCGAGGACCGTGTGCACGGGCCGTTCAATGGCTCCCGCGGCGGCGGCCCGCGCCCAGCTTGCGGGTGAGCGTATTGCGGCCCAGGCCGAGCCGCGCGGCGGCTTCGGCGCGGCGGCCATGGGTGATCTGCAGCGCTGCCTCCAGCAGGGCGTGGTCCACCCGCTCGCGCACCTGCGCGTGCAGGCCTTCGGTGCCCTCGGCCAGCTGCCGCCGCGCCCATTCGGACAGCAGCGCTTCCCACTGCCCGGGGTCGGCGCCCGCGCTGTTGCCGCGGCGGCTGCGCGTGCGGTTCAGCGCGGTATCGACGTCGGCAACGCCGATGGTGTCGGCGGCGGCGAGTGCGGCCATGCGCCAGCAGACGTTTTCCAGTTCGCGCACGTTGCCGGGCCAGTCGTGCTCGCGCAGCGCCTGCAGTGCGGCGGCGGTCAGCCGCTTCGGCGGCGTGTCCAGCTTGTGCGCGGCAGCGGCCAGGAAGGTGGTGGCCAGCTGCGCGATGTCCTCGCGGCGGTCGCGCAGCGGCGGCAGCTGCAGGCGCACCACGTCCAGGCGGTGCAGCAGATCGGCACGGAACTTTCCTTGTGCGACCAGGCCTTCCAGGTCCTGGTGGGTGGCGGCGACCACGCGTACATCGACGCGGATCAGCTCGCGGCCACCGACACGGAAGAACTCGCCCTGGGCCAGCACGCGCAGCAGGCGGGTCTGCAGCGGCAACGGCATGTCACCGATCTCGTCGAGGAACAGCGTGCCGCCGTTGGCCTGCTCGAAGCGACCGATGTGGCGGCGCTGCGCACCGGTGAACGCGCCGGCCTCGTGGCCGAACAGTTCGCTTTCCAGCAGTTCGGCCGGAATGGCGGCGGTGTTAAGCGCAACGAACGGCCCCTGTGCGCGCGGCGATTCGCGGTGCAGGGCGTTGGCCACCAGTTCCTTGCCGGTGCCGGTTTCGCCGGTGATGAGCACGGCCAGCGGCGCCTGCGCCAAACGACCGATGGCACGGAACAGCGCGCGCATCGGCGGCGTATCGCCCACCAGCTGCGGCTGCTGGTCGCTGGGCGCGTCGGCCACCGGCGTGGGCGCGGCCAGTGCCGGTGCCACGGCAGGCAGCACGCGCTGGGCCAGGGCCACCGCATCATCCAGATCGAAGGGCTTGGACAGGAATTCGTGGGCGCCGCCGCGGAACGCGCCGGCCGTGCTGGCCACATCGGTGTAGGCCGACATCACCACCACCGGCAACTGCGGCAGCGCGGCTTTCAGCTTGTCCAGCAGCACCAGGCCATCGTCGCCGGGCATGCGCACATCGGTGAACAGCAGCGCCGGCGCCGGGCCTTCGTTGAGGGCCTTCAGCGCAGGAGCGGCACTGTCGAAATCAACGACCTGGTAGCCCGCCTCGCGCAGCGCGGTGCACAGCACGAAGCGCACGGCGCGGTCATCGTCGACCACCCAGATGCGCTGCGCGGTGGTGGGGGAATCAGACATCGCGCGGGGCCTCCTCGGCCGGGGCGGCGCCGTTGCCGATCGGCAGCAGCAGGGTGAACACGGTATGGCCCGGGCGCGAACGGTAAGTGAGCGTGCCGCGGTGTTCGCGCGCGACCTGCTGGGCCAGCGCCAGGCCCAGGCCGGTGCCTTCGGCGCGGCCACTGACCAGCGGCAGGAACAGGTGCTCGGCCAGCTCCTCGGGCACGCCACGGCCGTCATCGGCGATTTCCAGGCGCAGGGCCAGCGTGTGCAGCTGTTCGGCGATGCGCACGCCGTGCTCGACGCGCGTGCGCAGGGTGATGACCCCGGCGCCGGCCTGGATGGCGTTGCGCACTAGGTTCCACACCGCCTGGGTGAGGCGATCGGCATCGCCATCGAACTCGGGAATGCTGGGGTCGTAGTCGCGCTGCAGGCGCACCGCCCAGCCTGCCTCGCTTTCGGCCAGGCGCAGCACGCGTTCCAGCGAGGCGTGGATGTTCAGTGGTGCATGCGGCGCGGCCGGTGCCGGCGACAGCAGCTGGTCGAGCAGGCCGTTGAGGCGCTCGATCTCCGAGCCGATCAGCTCGATCAGCTCACGTTCGCTGGCATCGCGCTGGGCAGCGCGGCGGGCCAGCAGCTGGGCCGCACCCTTCAGACCGGCCAGCGGGTTGCGCAGCTCGTGGGCCAGCCCCTTCAGCGCGGCACTGAGCGCGCTGGGCAGGGCCTGGGTCGGGTCGAGCCCGGGAAACTCGTCAACCGGATGCGCTTCGAGCAGCCAGCCGCCATCGTCACGGCGGCTCATCCAGCCCTCGGCGAAACGCGCACCCTCGCCCGGCAGGGCCAGCGCCAGGCGGTTCAGCCGCAGGCTGTCGCGCTCGTCGCGCGCCAGGAAATGGGCCAGCGCCTCGCCCTGCACTTCCAGCGCGGCCAGCGGCTGGCCGATCAGGCGGCGGACGCTGACGCCCAGCCAGCGCGCGAAGGCGGGATTGCAGCCGATGATGCGGCCATCGGCCCCGGCCCAGGCCAGCGGCGTGCCCAAGGCATCGAGGGACGGCGGGGGTGCGGGGTCGGACATTGCACCAATGTAGTGCAAAACGCGGGTCCAGCATCAGATCGCATCAAATGCGTCGCCAGCCGTCGCGCTCAGGAATTACGCCGCATGCTTGCCGAGGCGATACTAACGCCTTACGATACTATCGCCACACGTTACCAACATGCCGATCCAATCATTTGCCTGCAAACGTACGCAGGCACTGTTTGATGGCCATCGCGTGCAGAGATGGCGCCACATTGAAGCTGCCGCGCTGCGAAAGCTGGCCATGCTCAATGTGGCAGCCGATCTGCGGGATCTGCGCCTGCCGCCAGCGAACAGACTGGAATCGCTGCATGGGGACCGGCGCGGCCAGTACAGCATCCGCATCAATGACCGGTTCCGGCTGTGCTTTGTCTGGTCCCGGGAAGGTCCTGCCGAGGTCGAAATTGTCGATTACCACTGAAGGAGTCGTGCGAGTGCGAACCGTCCCCTATCCCGCTCCCGGCGAGATCCTGTTGCATGAATTCCTGGAGCCTTTGGGTATCACCCAATACCGGCTGGCCAAGGCAATTGGCGTCTCACAACGCCGGATCGGCGAGATTGTCTCCGGGGATCGCGCAGTCACTGCGGACACCGGGCTGCGCCTGTCCCGTTACTTCGGCGTCTCGGACAAGTTCTGGATAGGCCTGCAGGCCGACTTCGATGCCGCGATGACCAAGGAAAAGCTGGCCGAGGTGCTGGCGCGGATCGAGCCTTACAACGCGGTGGCATGAACCTGCCCGGGGTCGGATCCCTTTCCGTCAGGAAAGGGCTCTGACCCCTGCCGCAGGTCGAGCAAGCTCGACCACTACCGGATGCGTGGCCGGGTTACAGCTTCATGTTCAGGCCAACGAACACGCTGCGGCCGGGGGCGGGCGAGAACATCGGGCGGGCGCTGTCCCAGAAGAAGCTGTCGTACCAGGCGTAGGCGTATTCGCGGCCGGTGACGTTCTTCAGCTGCAGGTCCACGCTCCAGCGCGGGTTGATCTGGTACGCGGCGCTGAGGTCGAGCACGGCGAAGCCGCCGAACTTGCCGGCCTCGTTGCGTTCTTCCAGGTAGTAATCGCCCTGCGCGCGTGCCTGCAGGCCCAGGCGCAACGCGTCGCTGGCGCGATAGTCCACACCGAGGTTGCTGATGTGGCGCGGGGTGGCGGCCACTTCCCTGCCCTGCAGCGAAATGCCGGCAGCGCGGTCGTCGCGGGTGATCTTCGCCTCCTGATAGGCGTGCGAGGCCCACACCGTCCAGTCGTCGCCCAACTGCAGGCTCAGCTGCGCATCCACGCCGCGGCGGCGGGTCTTGCCCAGAGTGACCGTGGTGCCGGTGGCCGGCATGTTGGACACCTCGTTTTCCGCGTCCTGCTGCCACACCGCCAAGCGCGCCTGGCTGCCATGGAAGGGCTGGAACTTCAGGCCCAGCTCCATGCCGGTGTTGGTGGACGGCTGCACCGGCGCCTGCCCCGGGGTGAGGTAGGCCGGTGCGGTGGAGCCGGTGAGCACCTGGAAGGTGCGGCCCCAGTTGGCGTAGACGTGGGTGGTGTCGCCCAGGCTGTGGATGACGCTCAGCTTCGGCTGGCCGATGGTGCCGTAGTCCTGCAGGCGGCCGCTGACGCCGTTCATCAGGTGCGTGCTGCCACTGAAGCGGTCGACGCGGTAGGCCGGCACGATCTTCCATGCCTCGGCCGGCTGGTAGATGGCCTGCACATAGGCACCCCAGTTGTCGAAGCTGTGGCGGTCGTCGTTCTGCACGCGCGCCGGTGCCTGGCTGAAATCGGTGGGTTCGGCGTAGGCGTAGCGCTCGCGGATATAGCCGTTGTCCTGCTGCTCGTAGTTCAGGCCGCCTTCGACGGTGAGCGCGGGGCTGGCCTGCCAGGTGAGCGTGCTGAGCAGGCCGGTCTGGCGTTCATCCCAGACGCGGCGCTGGCGCGGCAGGTTGCCGCTGGGCAGGTCGCTGAAGGTCACGCGGCGGTCGTCTTCGTAGCGGTTGTAGTACAGCCGCGTGCCGAAGGTGAGCGCGTCGGACAGCTTCAGGTCGACGTGCGCGGCGATCTGCCGCATGTCGCGGTCATCGCCATCGTTACCGTTGCGCAGGTCGCTGCCACGGCGATGCGCGTGCATTTCGTCAGCGGTCATGAAACCGGGTTCGTCGGCTTCGTGGTGGTACGCGCGCGCGGTCAGGCCCACGCGCAGGCCGTCGTCCAGCGAGCCGTAGAACCATTTGCCGCCCAGCGAGTACTTCTTCGAGGTGTCGTGGTCGCGGTAGCCATCGCTGGCCTGGGTGCCGACGAAGTAGTTCTGCGCGAAGCCATCCACTTCGCGGCCCACCGCCAGCTGCGCGTCGCGGGTGTTGTAGCTGCCGTAGGCCAGCCGCGCATCGGTGTAGTTGCCGCCCTGGCGCGTGCCGAAGTTCACGTTGCCGCCGATGTTGTGCAGGCCGTAGCGCGGGTCGTTGGTCCCGCGCACCACTTCGATGTAGCTGATTTCCAGCGGGAACAGCATGTCGATGAAGCGCTGGTTGCCGCTGTTGACGTTGCTGGGGATGCCGTCGATGAGGGTCTTGATGGCGTTGAGGTAGCCCTCGCCGTTGAAGGCGCGGAAGCTGACCTTGCCCGATTCGGCACCCTGCCGAGTTTCGGTGAGCTGGATGCCGGGCATCTGCCCCAGCAGCTCCCAGCTGTGCGAGACATTGCGGTCTTCGATCTGGTCCGCGCCCAGCACGTCCACCGAGGTCAGGACCTGGTGGGCGCTCAACTGGCCTTCGCCATGCTGGTGCACCTGCACCTTGCCGAGGGTGAGCGCGGCATCGGCCGACTGTGCGAAGGCTTCAGAGGCGAACGGGGCGGTCGCGAGGGCGGCCACCAGCGTGGAGGTTTTCATGGGGGATGGAAGGGCGCGGATGAAATGTAATCATATAACATTTCACGCGTCTGCCATGTAGAGTCGAGCAGGCTCGACGCTACAAAAGCGGGGTGGAGCGGCGGCTTACACCGGGTAGCCGGTGGCTTCCCTGGCTTTCTTCCATGCGCTTTCGAATTCGCGCGCGGAGATCTCGTCGTCCTCGTCGAAATCGAGGAACGACACCGGCTGGTCGGCCAGCAGGAAGCGGTCATCGCTGTGGGCATGCTCGTCGGCCCAGACCATCTTGGTGCCGTAGATTTCCACCTGGCGCACGATCTTCTCGCCTCGCGCTTCCATCAGCACGTTGCCCTTGCCCAGGCCCGATTCGGCCCAGTGCTTGTAGTACTTCCTGGCGGCGGATTTCGCGCCGGATCTTGCGTTGTGTTTTGCGTGGGTCATTGCAGGGGTCCTGGCCGCAGGTGCGGCCGGAAAGTTCGGAATGGCGCCATTATCAGGCATCCGGGGGGCAGATCCCTGCCACCTACTGCGGCAGCGCGACGCCCTTCGGCCACAGCATCCAGATGTTGCCCTTCTGCTTCATGTCACCGGCCAGCTTGCCGGCGGCATCGCCACTGCCCCAGTACAGGTCCGCGCGCACTTCGCCGGCAATGGCGCCGCCGGTGTCCTGCGCAGCCACCGGGCGCACCACGGGCGTGCCGTCCGGGCGGGTGGTGGACAGCCACAGCAGGCTGCCCAGCGGCACCACGGTGCGATCCACGGCCACGCTGTAACCGGCGGTGAGCGGCACGTTCAACGAGCCACGCGGGCCTTCCGGGCTGTCCGGGTTGCGCACGAAGAACACGTAGCTGGGGTTGCTGCGCAGCAGTTCCGGCACGCGCGCGGGGTTGGCCCGGGCCCAGGCACGGATCGCGTCCATGGTGACGTCTTCCTTCTTCAGTTGGCCCTGGTCGACCAGCCAGCGCCCGACGGCGCGATAGGGGTGGCCATTCTGTTCCGCATAGGCCAACCGTACCTGCGTGCCGTCAGCCAGGCGCACCCGGCCCGACCCCTGGATCTGCAGCAGCTGCAGGTCCATCGGATCGGTCAGCCAGGCCAGGACTGGCGCCTTGGCCCCTTTGCTGGCAATCGTGCCGGCGTCGTCATACGGCTTGAGCACCTTGCCGTCGACACGGCCGCGCAGCCGCTTGCCCTTCAACTCGGGGTAGAGGCTGTCCAGCTGCACCACGACCAGGTCATCCGGCGTGCCGTACACCGGCACCGTCGCGGTGGCCGTGCGGGTGAGGCTGCCGGGGTAGATCGGTTCGTAGTAGCCGGTGATCAGGCCATCGGCCTGGTGGCCTCCGGCGCGCAGCGCGTAGACATCGAGGTCGCGCTGCAGGAACTGGCGGATCGCGGCCGCGTCCTTGTCTGAAACGGCTGCTGCGGCGGCGCAGGGCCTGGCCCAGACCGCATCGTTCTTCAGGCGGGTGCAGCTGCTGCGCCAGGCAACGAAGCCGGCCTGCAGATCGCTGTCGGAGACTGGCGGCAGCGCGCTCCACGCGGCCTTGGCATAGGTGGCCGCGGGCGGCGTGACCGGCGTCGGCACTTCGGATCCGGTGCGGGGAGCGGTGGTGGAGCAGCCGGCGAGCACGGCCGCTGCCAGCAGGATGCAGTGCCTGCGCTTGAAGAAGGTGGCGGAATCGATCATGCCGCCATGGTGGCGGGCCGGCCGCTGGGCGGCAACCCAGCGTGGGGTCAAGCGTTCATGCGCGTGGTCACGGCATCTGCAGCAGCAGCGAATGCAGGATGCGCGCGTCTTCGGCATCCAGCGTCTTCGGCAGGTCGTCGCGGCCACGGAAGCGGCGGTGGAAGGCGGCGACGGTGGCGTCGCGGTTGTCCAGCGGATAGCCGAAGCGGGCCAGCGCGTTCCACGCATCGAAGCCTTCCGGTGCGGCACCATCGGCGGCGCGCGGCCAGACGCCGAAACCGGCCTCGGCCAGCTGTTGCCACGGGAAGAACCGGCTGGGGTCCTGCTTGCGCGTCGGCGCCAGGTCGGCATGGCCGATCACCTGGCGCGGCGGAATGTTGAGGCGGGTGGTGAGATCGCGCAGCAGCACGATCAGCGATTCGATCTGCGCCGCGCTGAACGGGCTGCGGCCATCGTTGTCGAGCTCGATGCCGATCGAGGCTGAATTGAGATCGGTGATGGTGCCCCAGCGCCCGGCCCCTGCGTGCCAGGCACGGCGCTCATCGGCCACCAGCTGGTAGCGATGGCCATCGGCACCGATCAGGTAGTGCGCGCTGACCGGCCCACCGCTGTTGGCGGTGCGCAGCGTACGCAGGCTCTGCTGCACCGATTTCTGCTCGGTGTGGTGGATGACGATGATGACCGGCGTGCGCGCGTTCTGGTTGGGTGACGGCACCCAGCTGGCGAGCGGGTTGTGGGTTTCCTGCGGCGTGGAGGCGCATGCGGCCAGCAGCAGGCAGGCCGAGAGCATCAGGGCGGTGCGGGTCGGGTGCATGGCCCGATTGTGCGCGATCAGGCGCGATGATGCATGCCGCCGTGCCGAGCAAGCTTGGCATCCACCAGAGAGGATGCGGTAGATCCACGCCATGCGTGGATGGGCTACCCGCTGTGCCGACCAACGGTCGGCAC
>NZ_JAPTFX010000165.1:0-9205 GCF_030985895.1 Stenotrophomonas sp. Sm6012
GTGCAGGGCCGCGGGCCCTGCCGAACCCCTACCTGCCCATCACCCGGGCGATCGCTTCCACCAGCAGTTCCCCGGTCACCGGCTTGCGCAGGAAGCCACCAATACCTGCCGCTTCCACCTGTTGCTGCAGGTCCGGATCGGTACGCGCAGTCACCGCCAGCAGCGGCAGCATGTAGCCCTGGTTGCGCAGGTGCTGGGCCAGCTCGAATCCGCTCAGGCCCGGCAGGTCCAGGTCGAGCAGGCCGACGTCGAAATCGCCGGCACTGATCTCGCGCAGCGCCGCCAGCGCATGACCCGCATGGGTTACCTCATGGCCTCGTGCGCTCAGCAAGCCGCGCACCACGTCGGCCACGGTCGCGTCGTCCTCGACCAGGAGCACCCGCAGCGGCGGCATGTTCGCAGCCTCCTCGCGGTGCGTTCCGCCCTCGGCCTCGGCACTGGCATCAACCACCATCGGCAACGGCAGGGTAACGCCGAAGCAGGTGCCGCGGCCCAGCTGGCTTTCCACCTGGATGCGCCCCTGCATCGCCTGCGCCAGTTCGCGGCAGATCGCCAGGCCCAGGCCGCTACCACCGTACTGTGCGGCGGTACGTGCACCGTCGGCCTGCTCGAAGCGCCGGAACAGGCGCTGCTGCTGTTCCTGGCTGATGCCGGGGCCGGTATCGCGCACCTCGAAATGCAGCGCGCGCAGCTCGCCATCGCTGCGCGCGTGCAGCGTGATGGTGCCACGGCTGGTGAACTTGACCGCGTTCGAGAGCAGGTTGAGCAGGATCTGGCGCACCCGCATCGCATCGCCGGTGGCCTGCAGGCCAGGCGGCAGCTGGTTGTCAAGGGTGAAGCGCAGGCCCTTCTGCGCAGCCAGCGGCCCCATCAGCGCGGCCAGATCCTGCAGCAGGCAGCTCAGCGCGAACGGCTTGTGCTGCAGTTCCAGTCGCCCGGACTCGATCCGTGCCAGGTCCAGTGCATCGTTGACCAGGTGCAGCAGATGCTCACCGGCGTGCCGGATCGACTGCGTGTAACCGCGCTGCTGCGGGTCCAGCGGCGACGCCAGCAGCAGTTCACTCATGCCCAGCACGCCGGTCATCGGCGTGCGGATTTCATGACCGAGGTTGGCCAGGAAGCGGGTCTTGGCGGCCGAAGCCTGCTCGGCCAGTTCCTGCTTGTGCAGCGCCAGCTGGTAGGCATGACGACGCTGCAGGCGACGCCGGTACAACCAGGCGAACCAGCTGGTCAGCAACAACGCGATGGACGCCAGCACCAGCAGGCCAGACAGGCTGCGCCACCACGGCGGCTGCACACGGAACTCCAGGCTCTGCACCCGCGACCAGACATGGTCGGCCGAGCGTGCCTGCACTTCCAGCCGATAACTGCCCGGGGGCAGGCGCGAGAACAGGCGCTCACCGGCCGGTCCGACTTCGACCCAATCCGGATCGTAGCCGGCCAGGCGGTAGCGGTACGTATTGGAAGCCGAATCGGCGAACGACAGCAGCCGCGCGACGATGCGCAGGTCGCGATCGCCATCGGCGATCTGCAGCGGTGCGTCATGGGTCAGGTCGAGCACCTGCTCGTTGCGGCGCACCTCGACCCGTTCGATCACCAATGGCGCACGCCGCACCGACGGCCGTACCTGTTCCGGATCGAACACCACCACGCCGGCCGGCGTTCCGGCCACCAGGTGGCCGTCACCCGACATCACCAGGGTGTGCTCGCGGAATTCCTGGCTGGGCAGGCCATCGTGCACCCCATACAGGCGCACGCTCTGGCCGTCGGTGCCGATGCGGACCAGGCCGCGCGCACTGGTGGCCCACGCGACGCCCTGCGCGTCCACCACCAGCCCGGACGCGGAGATCGCCGGATAGCCCTGCTCGGCGCCGACCACCGCCTGCCTCTCCAGCCGCCCCTGGCTCCAGCGATAGCGCGACAGCCGGCCATCCTCGGACAGCCACACCTGGCCATCGCGGCCCACATGCAGCGCGTGGATCGCGGTCGCCGGAGCGCCCGGCACCGGCTGGAAGCGCTCGCTTTCCGGCAACCACTGCAGCAGGCCACGGCTGCTGGCCAGCCAGATGTGATCCTGTGGCCCGCATTCCACATCCAGGTTGAGCTGGCCCTGCTGCAGGCCACGCTGGCCGTTGTCCAGCTGGCGACGCAGGCGCCCGTCCAGGTCGCGCTGCTGCAGGCCGGATGACAGCATCAGCCACAGGCTGTCGCCATCGCAGGTCATCATCGATTCGATGACCCCTTCCATGGTGGCATCGGCACCGGCATCACGCCCCCAGCGGCGCAGATCGCGCAGCTTCGGGTCATAACGCAGCAGTGCATCGTTGGAACCAATCCAGACCTGCCCGCGCCGATCCTCGCGCACCGAGCTCAGCCAGTGCATGCCATTGACCCAGGTGCGGTGCTGTTCGACCTTGCCGGTCTTCGGATCGAAGCGGTCCAGCGCACCATGGCTGCCGACCGTCCAGATGCCACCATTGCTGGACGGGCTGGTACCCAGGACGAAGGCGTTGCGCAGCGAGCTGGGGTCGTCCTCCAGCCGTGACAGCACCGAGAACTGCCACCAGCGGGGCAGCAGGTGCCACAGCCCGGCGTTGGTACTGGCCAGCCAGATTCCGCCCTCGCGGTCCTCGTAGGCGCCAGTCCAGTTCGGCCGTACCGGGCCACGCGCCACCGCGCTGTACAACGGCACGGCCTGGTACTGGCCATCGACCGCACGGCCGAGGCCGGTCCGGGTGTCCAGCCAGTAGCCGCCCTGTTCGTCGCGCAGCATCATGCCCAGCACCTGCTCCCCTCGCGGAAGCTTCCACGGCGGCGTCTCGAAGCGACCGTCGGGGCGGCGCACGGTGGCACCGGCCATCGTGCTGATCCACAGGCTGCCGTCGGGCTCGGCGGTCAGGCCATTGATCAGCAGGCTGGGGATGACGTCGGTGCCGACACGTTCGAAGTCGGTTCCGGTCCAGCGCGCTACGCCATGCTTGGTACCGATCCACAAGCTGCCGTCGGCCAGGGTTGCCAGATACGGAACCGATGCGGCCGGCAGGCTGCGCGGATTGTTGGCCTCCGGCAGGAAGCGCTGCAGCCGATCCTGGTTGTCCAGCCGGTACAGCCCTCCCTCGTGGGTGCCGAACCAGACCGAACCATCCGGCGTGGCCGCCAGGCTCCAGACCGTATTGGTTCCCATCAGCGGCTGGCTGCTGCGGTCGTAGAAGTGCAGCTGGCGGCGGTCGGCCGACATCCGCACCAGGCCGGCATTCTCGGTCCCGATCCAGAGCTGGTTGCGCGCATCGACCAGCACCGACCAGATCCGGTTGTCGCGCAATCCATCTTCCGAACGCCAGATCCGGTAGTTGCGCCCGTCGTAGCGTGCCAGACCGTCGTTGGTGGCAATCCACAGGTAGCCGTAACGGTCTTCGGCCATGCGGTTGACGGTATTGGACGGCAGGCCGTCAAACACCGTCACCTGGCGCGGACTCGGTGGCACGGGCTGTGCGGCAGCGGGTGACAGGCAGCACAGGAGGATCAGCAGCAGCATGGCCGCCCGCAGATACGCCACCGATTGCCTCCTCACGCTGTCCTGATGATTCCCGCGCCGCGGGCGTCGGCATGGTAAACCGAAAGTCGCGTCGTTCACGCCTGGCGCCGACGCTTTCAGGGCATGTCCTGTCGCTTGGCGCGAGCTTGAACGATCGCCGCCACCAGCATGTCGCCAGTGACCGGCTTGCGCAGGAAGCCATCGAACCCGGCGGCGAGGACCTGCGACTCGGCATAGGCATCGGAACGCGCCGTCACCGCCACCAGCGGCAGCTCATAGCCCAGCGCACGCAGCTGGCGGGCGATCGCGGTGCCATCCAATGCCGGCAGATCGAGGTCGAGCAGGCCAACATCGAAGCCGTCGGTGGCGATCTCGGACAAGGCCCCCAGGCCGTGCAGCACGTGCACGACCTCATGCCCCCGGCTGCGCAACAGGCCGGCGATGACCTCGGCCACGGTGGCATCGTCCTCCACCAGCAGGATGCGCAGCGGCGGCAGTACCGGCAACGCCGTAACATCACCTGCTGCGGCGGCCGCCTGCCGCGTCCAGGGCAGCGGCAACCGTACCCTGAAGCGCGCGCCCTTGCCCGGCGAGCTCTCCACGTCGATGCGCCCGCCCATCGCCACCGCCAGCTCCTGGCAGATCGCAAGGCCCAGCCCGCTGCCGCCATAGCGCGACGCCGTGCGCGGGCCATCAGCCTGCTCGAAACGGTGGAACAAGCGTTCCTGCTGCTCGGCGTTGATGCCCGGCCCGCTGTCGTACACCTCGAAACACACGCCCCCGCCGTTGTCCTCCAGGCGCACGGCCAGGCCGACATGGCCGCGCTCGGTGAACTTGATCGCGTTGCCCAGCAGGTTGAGCAGGATCTGGCGCACCCGCATCTCGTCACCGCTGACGCTGATCGGACCCTGCGGGTCATTGCCACGCTGGAAATCCAGCCCGCGCTGCGTGGCCATGGGCTGCATCAGCAGCTGTACCTGGTCGAGCAGGCCGGCCAGATCGAACGGACGCAGGTCCAGCTCCAGCCGTCCGGCCTCGATGCGGGCGAGGTCCAGCGCATCATTGACCAGCCGCAACAGATGGCTTCCGGCCTGCTGGATCGAGCCGGCATAGCTGCGCTGCACCGGGTCCAGCGGCGTGGCCAGCAGCAGCTCGCTCATGCCAAGCACACCGGTCATCGGCGTGCGCACCTCATGACCCAGCGTGGCCAGGAAGCGGCTCTTGGCCTGCGAAGCCTGCTCGGCCAGTTCCTGCTTGTGCACGGTCAACTGCCATTGCTGGCGGCGACGCAGGCGGACCCTGATCGACCAGGCCAGGGTGAGCAGCAGCAGTGAACCGATCAGGATATAGCCGAAGATCGCCATGCCGCTGCGCCACCACGGCGGCAGCACCTTCACCTTCAACTGCTGCGAGGCCGTCCATGCACCGTTGGCGGTGGCCGCCTGCACTTCGATGACGTAGCTGCCGGTGGGCAGCCGGGACAACGTACGCTGGCCATCCCCGCCCTGCTCCACCCAGTCCTGGTCATAGCCGCGCACCCGGAAGCGGTAGCGGTTGCCCTGCGGATTGGCATACGACAGCAAGCGTGCGTCGATCTGCAGGTCACGATCATCCGGCCCCAGCAACAGCGTGCCGGTGTCCGGCAGGCGTTGCCAGCCGCGCGCATCATCGCGGCGCACGCGCACCTCGGCAATCACCAGCGACGACGCGGGCAGTGCGACGTCAACGGCATTCACATCGAACGCGACCAGGCCGGTCTGGGCCACGGCGAGGACGCGGCCATCGGCGTTCACTGCCGGCGGCCGGCTGGTGAACTCGGCATCGGACAGGCCATCGCGTTCATTGAACAGTTGCAGCCGTCGCGCCTTGGGATCCCAGCGCAACAGACCGCGCGGCGTGGTCGCCCACACCCGGCCGTCGTCGGCCAGCGCCAGGCCGCCCATGCTGACCGGCGGCACGCCGGCACTTCCATCAACGCGCTGGATCAGGCGCAGGCTCATGCCATCCCACTGGTAGCGTTCGAGCGCGCCCTGCCGGGCCAGCCACAGCTGCTGCGGGTCGACCCACACCAGATCGAAGATCAGCCCGCTGGAAACGCCCGGCACCGCCTCGAAGCGCCCCGCCTGCTCGCGCCAGATGCCCATCTCACCCATGACCCACGCCTTGCCATGGGCATCGAAGCGGATCTGCTCGATCGGTGAATCGGCCGCCTTGCGGAAATCGTCCAGCGGATAGCTGCGCAACACGCGGCCATCGGCACTGCGCTGCTGCAGGCCCAGGTTCATCACCGACAGCCAGACCGTGCCATCGGGAGCCTGCCGCATCAGATCGATGCGCTGGCGCAGGTCGGCGCCACCGTCAATCCGCCAATCCTGCAGCGCGCGGCTGGCCGGGTCGTACACGCTGATGCGGCCAGCACGGCCCAGCCACAGGCGCCCATCCGGCCGCGGCAGCACCGACCACACCGCGCCACTGCCGATCTCGCGGTCGCTGGCCAGCAGGCGCAGCGTGCCGTGCGCATCCAGCTGGTACACGCCATGTGCCGAGCCTACGTAATACGCCTGGCCGTCGCTGGCCGCGCTCAGCAGATATTGGCTGTCCAACGGCTTGCCATCGAGCTGGTTCCAGATCGAGAAACGGCGCCAGTCCGGCGGCAGGTAGGCCAGGCCCTGGGTCAGCAGCGCCACCCACACTCCGCCCTCGTGGTCCTGCAGCAGATCGAGCACCCCGCTCTGGGCGGTGAGGAAACCACTGCCACGGTCGCCGCCGAGCCGCCACAACGCGCTGGCATCTCCGCGCAGCAGACCGTCGGACGTACCCGCCCAGTAGCCGCCCTGGCGATCGGCCAGCACCAGTGCCGAACGCAGGCGGGCACTGTCGGCCCAACGCGGGCGACTGACCCGGTCCTGCGCATCGATGCGATAGAGACCGTCGTTCTGGCTGCCGATCCAGATCGAGCCATCCGGATCGCGGCTCATCCGCAGCACGCTCAACGTGCCCAGCTCCCGCGCCGCCACCGGCTCGAATCCATGGCCGTTCCAGCGTGCCACGCCGGCCTCGGTGCCGATCCACAGGCGCCCGCGCGCATCGACCAGGCTGCTGTAGATGGTGTTGCTGGGCAGGCCGTCCGCGCGCGCAGGATCATGCTTGAAGAAGCGCAGGCTGCCGTCCTCTCCAAACCGGCAGACCCCTTGGCTGCTGGTACCGATCCACAAGGCGTTCTCGGCGTAGGCCAGCGTCCAGAACTGGCCCAGGCACGGGCCGTTCACTGCATCGAAGGTGCTGAAGTGCTCCCGGTCGGCATCCAGGCGCGCCAGCCCCTTGCCGTTGATGCCTACCCATACGCGGTCCAGCGGATCGACCAGCAGCGTCTCGATCTCATTGCCCGGCAGCGAGCCCGGCTGTTCCGGATCATGCTCCCAGACCCGCAGGCTGGCACCGTCGTAACGCACCAGGCCGCCATCGGTGGCAGCCCAGACATGGCCCTGGCGATCCTCGGCCAGCGCCAGCACCATGCGCGAGGGCATGCCTTCGGCCGCGCCGAAACGGCGCAGGCGCGGTGTTTCCGCCATATCCAGGGGCGCAGCCACTGCGGCGAACGCCATCAGCAGCAGTCCCATTCCCGCGATGCCCCGCCACCACAGGCGCCAGCCGCTCTTCATCCTGAACCCCCTGTCCAAGCCTGATTGTCACACAGGCCCGCGTTCATGACTGCAACAGCCTGTTTCCACGGGCAATGGCACCACGAACTGTTGCAGCCATGCACGCATCGTTGGCAGGGGCCTGTGCGTATGATCGCAACGTCCCCCTTCCGGAGCCCGCCATCGATGCGTCCCTGCCTGGCCCTGCTGCCGATGCTGCTCGCCACCGCCCCCGCCTGGGCGGATGCGGACACCTACCGCCTCGATCCGGTGCATACGCGGGTGTTGTTCAGCATCGACCACGCGGGTTACTCGCAGGCCATGGGCACGGTCTCGGGCAGTGAAGGCCGCCTGCAGTTCGATCCCGACAACTGGCGCGAAGCCACGCTGGACGTCGAGGTGCCCGTGTCGCGATTGGACCTCGGCGACGCCAAGTGGAACCAGGCCACGCTGGCCCGCAGCCTGCTCGACGGCGAACGATTCCCGAACGCCCGATTCGTCTCCAGCCGGGTCGAGCCCATCGATGCCAAGCGTGCCCACGTGATCGGCACGCTTACCCTGCGCGGGGTCAGCCAGGAGGTCACGCTGGAGGTGACCCTCAATGCCATCAAGCGCTATCCACTTCCCCCATTTCGACGCACCGCCGGTTTTTCCGCCAGCACCACGCTGAGCCGGCGCGCGTTCGGCATCACCGCCTGGCCGGGCGTCATCGGTGATGCAGTACAGCTGAGGATCGAGGCTGAAGCCACTCTCGACCGCAGCGACGCCCCGGGAACTCCCGCTCCCGTTCCGCACTCCGACCCCAAGACGGCCCGCTAGAGGACCTTTCATGACCGCCAAGAACACCCCCGCCGCCTGGGGGAGTGTCAGCCAGATCCTGCATTGGTTGATCGCACTGCTGATCCTCGCCCTGGGCGTGGTCGGCCTGACCATGGGTGAATTGCCCAAGACCCCGAAGTATTTCTGGGTCTACACCGCGCACAAGTCGATCGGCATCACCGTGCTGGCGCTGGTGCTGTTCCGCCTCGGCTGGCGCCTGTATGCCGGCACGCCCAAGCCGGTGCCGGGTGTGCCCAGCTGGCAGGAGCGCATCGCCAGTGCGACCCACGTGCTGTTGTATGTGCTGATGTTCGCCATTCCGCTGTCGGGCTGGCTGTACGACTCGGCCAGTGGCCTGCGCCCGTTCCGCTGGTTCGGGCTGGTTGACGTACCCAAGCTGAGCGGCCCCGACCCGCAGGTCGTCGCGGTGTCCCATGCCATCCACGAATACGGCTTCTGGCTGTTGATCGCAGTGGTGCTGGCCCATGCCGGCGCTGCTTTCTACCACCACCTGTTCCAGCGCGATGCGACGTTGTCCCGCATGTTGCCGCGCGGCTGGCTCGCCTCCCCTCAGAAGGACTGACCGATGACCCTGAAACTGACCACCCCGGCCGCCGTGGCCGCCGCCCTGGCCGGCATGCTGGCCACTGCCCCGGTGCTCGCCGCCGACTACGCGCAGGCCCCCGGTGCCGGTTCGATCCTGGTGTTTGCCACCAAGTACGACGGTGAAGTGTTCACTGGCAGCTTCCCGGGCTTCGCCACCAAGCTCAGCTTCGATCCGGCCAACCCGGCCGCCGGCTCGCTGGACGTGGTGATCCCGCTGGCCGGTGCCAAGAGCGGCAACAGCGACCGCGACTCGACCCTGCAGACCGCCGACTTCTTCAACGTCGGCAAGTTCGCCACCGCACGCTATACCGCCAAGGGCTTCCGCGCAGTGGGCAACGATCAGTTCGCCGCCGATGGCACGCTGGAACTGCGCGGCGTCAGCAAGCCGGTCACCCTGACCTTCACCTGGAAGCCGGGTACCCAGCCGGTGCTGACCGGCAAGGCCACCGTGAAGCGCCTGGACTTCGGCGTCGGCGGCGGTGACTGGGCCGACACCAAGACCATTCCGGACGAGACCGCGATCAGCACGATCGTGAAGTTCAACGCGAAGTAAGACGATCCCGGTAGTGCCGGCCGCTGGCCGGCATTAACGGATATCGGGTGG
>NZ_JAPTFX010000166.1:0-9142 GCF_030985895.1 Stenotrophomonas sp. Sm6012
CGACCAAGCCTACATGGACGTATTTACGGCGTCCCCCTCAACCGGACCCACCCCGCCAACCCACGGATAGCCCGCTTCTGCTGTTGCTTCGGCTCTGGCTTGTAGCAGGTGCAGGGCTGCAAGCCCTGCAAAGCAAAACCCCTCAGTGAGCAGCAGGCCGCGACGGCGGCAGCCAGGCCGCCACGATGCCGAGCAGCGGCAGGAACGCGGTCAGCTGGTAGACGTACTCAATGCTGGTCTTGTCTGCCAGCAGGCCGAGCACGGCGGCGCCCAATCCGCCCATGCCGAACGCAAAGCCGAAGAACAGGCCCGACACCATGCCGATGCGGTGCGGCATCATCTCCTGCGCGTAGACCACGATCGCCGAGAACGCCGAGGACAGCACGAAGCCGATCAGCACCGCCAGCACCGTCGTCCAGAACAGATCCGCATGCGGCAACACCAGCGCGAACGGTGCTACACCCAGGATCGACGTCCAGATGATCGGCTTGCGACCGATGCGGTCACCCAGCGGGCCCCCCAGGAAACCACCTGCGGCTGACGCCACCAGGAATGCGAACAGGTGCAGCTGCGCCTGCGCCACCGGAATGCCGAAGTGGTGGATCAGGTAAAAGGTGAAGTAGCTGCCGATGCTTGCCATGTAGAAGTACTTGCTGAAGATCAGCACCAGCAGGATCGCCAGCACCTTGGCCACGGTGCGCGGCGGATGCCTCGGCGCCATCGACGCGGTGCTGGCCGGACGCGGCGTGCCCAGGTGCAGCGCATACCAGCGGCCGACATAGGTCAGCAGCGCGATGCCGATCAGGGCGGCACCGGCGAACCACGAGGCGGCATGCTGGCCATACGGCACGATCACCGCTGCAGCAATCAGCGGGCCGAGCGCGGTGCCGAAATTGCCGCCGACCTGGAACACCGACTGCGCGAAGCCATGACGACCTCCGGAGGCCAGCCGCGCAATGCGCGAGGCTTCCGGGTGGAAGATCGCCGAACCGATGCCGACCATCGCGGCGGCCAGCAGCACCACGGCGTAGCTCGATGCGAAGCCGAGCAGCAGCATGCCGCACAGGGTCGAGGCCATGCCGATCGGCAGCGAATACGGCGCCGGGCGCCGGTCGGTGGCCATGCCGACCAACGGCTGGAAGATCGAGGCGGTGAGCTGGTAGGTCAGGGTGATCAGGCCGATCTGGGTGAAGCTGAGATTGAAGCCGCCCTTGATCACCGGATAGATGGCCAGGATCAACGACTGCATCATGTCGTTGACCACGTGCGAGGTGGAAATGGCAGCCAGCACGCCGGGAGCCACCGGGCGTGAGGTCGTTGCAGGAGAAGCCAGGGCGGACATGGACGCAGTCAGGTTGGGGGCGAGCCACGCATGCTACGGTTGCCCTCCCCTCCCTTCTGCCGCGTTCGGGTCATGGCCTATCGCAAAAAGGACATTGGCAGCGACGTCGATCCGGCGGCGCCCTGGCGCGACGTCCCCCAGCATCGCCCGGTCACCTATCGGGTCACCCAGTACCCGGCCGGTACCCACATCGCAGGCCACAAGCACCAGCGCCACCAGCTGGTCTATGCCATCTCGGGGCTGATGGTGGTGCGCTCGGAAGTGGGCCGCTGGGTGGTGCCCTCGACCCGTGCGATCTGGATGCCGGCCGGCATGGTGCACGCGGTCGACTGCATCGCCGCCGTGCACATGCGCAGCCTGTACATCGACCCGTTGTTCGCGCCGCAGCTGCCGGCCGAACCGTTCGCGGTACAGGTGGCACCCCTGCTGCGCGAGCTGCTGCAGGCCGCCACGCTGATCAAGGGCGAGCACATCGAAGACAGCCGCGATGGCCGCGTGGTGCGCCTGCTGCTGGACGAACTGCATCGCATGGACGTGCTGCCGCTGCATCTGCCTGCCGCGACCGACCCGCGCCTGCAGCGGATCTGCCAGCACATCCAGAAGCACCCTGGCGATGACGCCACGCTGCAGGACTGGGCGCAGGCACTGGAGGTGGACGTGAAGACCATCCAGCGCCACTTCGGCAGCGAACTGGGCATGACCTTCGGCCAGTGGCGGCAACAGGCACGCCTTCTGGCCGCGATGGAACGCCTGGCGGTGGGCGAGAAGGTGATCGATGTGGCGCTGGCGATGGGCTATGACAGCCCCAGCGCGTTCACCAGCATGTTCAAGCGGCAGCTGGGGCAGACGCCGGCGGCATTTTTCCGATGATCGCAAACGAAAACGCCGGGCTTGGCCCGGCGCTGCCGTTCAACGCGTCCGTTGAAAAACTCAGGACGTCATGCGGTCCCAGAAGCCCTTTACGCCATCCATGAAGGTGGCCGACTTCGGCGAGTGCTTGCGCGCTTCCTCGCCAACGAAGGTGGCTTCGAACTGCTCCAGCAGCTTGCGCTGTTCGTTGGTGAGGTTGACCGGGGTCTCCACCACCACGCGGCAGTACAGATCGCCCTCGCTGCGGCTGCGCACCGAACGCACGCCCTTGCCGCGCAGACGGAACAGCTTGCCGGTCTGGGTCTCGGCCGGGATGCGGATCTCCGCCTCGCCGCCCAGGGTGGCCACGCGCACGGTGTCGCCCAATGCGGCCTGCGAGATGCGAATCGGCACTTCACAGTGCAGGTCGTCGCCATCGCGCTGGAAGATGGCGTGCTCGCGCACGCGCACTTCCACGTACAGGTCGCCCGGCGGGGTACCGGCCGGACCGGCCTCACCCTCGCCCTGTAGGCGGATGCGGTCGCCGGTATCGACACCGGCCGGCACCTTCACCGACAGCACCTTGTCTTCCTCGACACGGCCGTTGCCGTGGCAGGTCTTGCAGGGCTTGGCGATGATCTGGCCGCGGCCGCCGCAGTTGTGGCAGGCCTGCTGCATGGCGAAGATGCCGCGCTGGATGCGTACCTGGCCACGGCCATGGCAGACGTTGCAGGTCTCGACCTTGCCGTCTTCGGAGCCACTGCCATCGCAGTCGCCGCATTCGGCCAGGGTCGGGATCTCGATGCGGCGCTCGACGCCACGCACCGCTTCCTCCAGGTCCAGCTCCATCACGTAGCCGATGTCGGCACCGCGACGGGCCTGGCGCGGGCCACCGCCTGCACCACCAAAGATGTTGCCGAAGATATCGCCGAAGATATCGTTCATGTCCGGGCCGCCCGGACCGCCACCACCGCCCATGCCGTGCTCGAACGCAGCATGGCCGTGGCTGTCGTACATGCGGCGCTTGTTGCCGTCGGACAGCACTTCGTAGGCTTCCTTGCACTCCTTGAAGGAGGCTTCGGCCGCTGCATCACCCGGGTTGCGGTCCGGGTGGAACTTCATCGCGCAGCGACGGTAGGCCTTCTTCAGCTCGTCGTCGGTGGCGGTGCGGGCAACGCCCAGCACTTCGTAGTAATCGCGCTTGCTCATATCGTGAATCTGGTTCCGAAAAGTCGGGATTCGTCAAAGCGGAAGAGCGGAACCAGGTCCGCTCTTGCGTCGGGCGCCCCGACACGCCGGTGGCGGCCAGGACCCTGATGCGACAACGGGACGCTGCCAGGCAGCGTCCCGCGTCGGTCCGGATCAGGACTTCTTGTCGTCCTTGACTTCGGTGAACTCGGCATCGACCACATCGTCGTTGCCCTTGCCAGCGTTGCCGGCGTCGGCGCCCGGGGCGGCACCGCCCTGGTCGGCCGAAGCCGCGGCGAACAGCGACTGGCCCGCTTCTTCCAGCACCTTCGACTTGGCTTCGATCTGTGCCTTGTCGTCACCCTTCATCGCGGTTTCCAGGTCAGCCAGGGCCGCCTCGACCTTGCCGATCACTTCGCCGCCGACCTTGCTGCCGTGCTCGGTGATCGCGCTGCGGGTGCCGTGGATCAGGGCATCGGCCTGGTTGCGGGCCTGCACCAGCTCCTGGAACTTCTTGTCTTCTTCGCGGTTGGCTTCCGCGTCGGCGACCATGCGTGCGATCTCTTCCTCGGACAGGCCCGAACCGGCCTTGATCTCGACCTTCTGTTCCTTGTTGGTCTTCTTGTCCTTGGCCGACACGTGCAGGATGCCGTTGGCGTCGATGTCGAAGGACACTTCCACCTGCGGCAGGCCGCGCGGGGCCGGCTCGATGCCGGACAGGTCGAACTTGGCCAGCGACTTGTTGAAGCGGGCCTGTTCGCGCTCACCCTGCAGCACGTGCACGGTCACGGCCGACTGGTTGTCTTCGGCGGTGGAGAACACCTGCGAGGCCTTGGTCGGGATGGTGGTGTTCTTCTCGATGATCTTGGTGAACACGCCCCCCATGGTCTCGATGCCCAGCGACAGCGGGGTCACGTCCAGCAGCAGCACGTCCTTGACGTCGCCGCCGAGCACGCCGCCCTGGATCGCCGCACCCAGTGCCACCGCTTCGTCCGGATTGACGTCCTTGCGCGGTTCCTTGCCGAAGAACTCGGTCACCGCCTGCTGCACCTTCGGCATACGGGTCTGGCCACCGACCAGGATCACTTCGCTGATGTCGCTCGAACGCAGGCCGGCATCGTTCAGGGCGACGCGGCACGGCTCGATCGACTTCTTGATCAGGTCTTCCACCAGCGCTTCCAGCTTGGCGCGGGTCAGCTTGATGTTCAGGTGCTTCGGACCCGAGGCGTCGGCGGTGACGTACGGCAGGTTCACTTCGGTCTGCTGGGCGCTGGACAGCTCGATCTTGGCACGCTCGGCGGCGTCCTTCAGGCGCTGCAGGGCCAGCGGATCCTTGCGCAGGTCGATGCCCTGGTCCTTGTTGAATTCTTCAACCAGGTACTCGATGACGCGGTTGTCGAAGTCTTCGCCGCCCAGGAAGGTGTCGCCGTTGGTGGCCAGCACTTCGAACTGCTTCTCGCCGTCGACGTTGGCGATCTCGATCACCGACACGTCGAAGGTACCGCCGCCCAGGTCGTACACCACGATCTTGCGATCCTTGTTGTCGCCCTTGTCCAGGCCATAGGCCAGCGCGGCCGCGGTCGGCTCGTTGATGATGCGCTTGACGTCCAGGCCGGCGATGCGGCCGGCGTCCTTGGTCGCCTGGCGCTGGCTGTCGTTGAAGTAGGCCGGCACGGTGATGACCGCTTCGGTGACCTTCTCACCGAGGAAGTCCTCGGCGGTCTTCTTCATCTTTTCCAGCACCTTGGCCGAGATTTCCTGCGGCGCCATCTTCTTGCCGTCGCTGGTCGACACCCAGGCGTCGCCATTGTCATGGGCCAGGATGCCGTACGGGACGTGCGCGATGTCCTTCTGCACTTCGGCGTCGGTGAACTTGCGGCCGATCAGGCGCTTCACCGCGTAGAAGGTGTTCTTCGGGTTGGTCACGGCCTGGCGCTTGGCCGAGGCGCCGACCAGGACTTCGCCGTCCTTGGTGTAGGCGACGATCGACGGGGTGGTGCGATCGCCTTCCGAATTCTCGATGACGCGGGCCTTGCCGCCGTCCATGATCGCCACGCACGAGTTGGTGGTGCCGAGGTCGATACCAATGATCTTGCCCATGGGGGAGACTCCTGAGGATGCTTGTTGGGGTCAGTCCGGCCGTTCGGCCGGTGGATGAATACGATGTGGGGGAGGCTCGTGGAACATTCAAGCCATCTCCCGAACGCTGTGTTTCCGGTCGTCCGGCGCGTTCAGCGTCGGGACGGGTCGCGGGCATTCCCGCCTCCCGGCCCGGCACGGGTCAGTCGGCGGCCACGACAACCAGGGCCGGCCGCAGCAGGCGCTCGTTGAGCAGGTAGCCCTTCTGGAACACGGTCACCACGGTGCCGGGGGCGGCGCCAGGGGTCGGCACCTGGCTGATCGCCTGGTGGTGTTCCGGGTTGAACGGCTGGCCGGTCGGGTCCAGCAGGACCAGGCCGTTGTCGGCGGCGACCTTCAGCAGCTGCTTGTAGGTCAGCTCCAGGCCTTCGCGCAGCGGGTGCGGGTCATCGCCGGCAGCCTTCAGGCCGGCATCCAGGCTGTCGAACACCGGCAGCAGCTCGCCCAGCAGCTTTTCGTTGGCAAACTTGCGGGCCTGCTCGATGTCACGGGCCACGCGCTTGCGCTGGTTCTCCAGGTCGGCGCGCTCACGCAGCGCATCGGCCTTGATCTGCTCGACTTCGGCGCGCAGGCGCTCCACTTCGTCATTGACGCCGGCGGCGGCGGCCGCATCGGCGGCACTCTGCTGGGATTCGATATCTGGATGTTCGTGGTTCATGTCTGGGTCCCTGGCGGTCAATCTCCGCCTCCACCCACCCTAGTGTGGGCGGGATGCTGCGTTTCAAGCGTCGGATGTTCCCGGCGTGCGCCCGGCCGGCGAAAAGGCCGCGCCCAGCACATCAGCGGTGGCCTGGACCAGCGGGATCATGCGGTCGTAGGCCATCCGCTTCGGGCCGATCACGCCCAGCACGCCCAGCACCTGGCCGTTGGCGGTATAGGGGGCGGTGACCAGCGAAACGCCCTGCAGCGGCATCATCCCGGTTTCTTCGCCGATGAAGATGCGTACACCCGGGGCCTGGATGGTCCGCTCCAGCAGCTGCAGGATCTCGCGCTTGCTGGAGAACAGTTCGAACAGCTCGCGCAGGCGCTCCAGGTCGGACAGGTCCTGCACGCCCATCAGCCGGGTCTGGCCGGCCACCAGCATGTCGTCGGCCGCCGGTTGCAGGGCCTGCTCGGCCAGCTCGATGCTGTGCGCCAGCAGCTGCTCCAGTTCGGAGCGGGCATCGCGCAGCTCCAGCAGCAGGCGGGTGCGGATCTCGGCCATCGGCAGCCCGGCGAAATGGGCGTTGAGGTAGTTGGCGACCTGCTCCAGCTGCCCCGGCGCGAACTCCTGGCGGGTCTCGATGACCCGGTTCTGTACCTCGTTGTCGGCAAACACCAGGATCGCCAGCACCCGGCGCCCGTCCAGCGCCACGAAATCGATCTGGCGGAAGGCGAACTGCTCGCGCCGTGGCGCGCTGACCACGCCGACGAAGTGGCTCATCGCCGACAGCAGCTCCGAGGCGCTGCCCAGCAGGGCCTGGGTACTGCCGCCGCCGGCCAGCTCCTGGCGCAGGCGGGCCAGTTCGCCCTCCCCCGGAGGCTGCATCTGCAGCAGGCTGTCGACGAACACCCGGTAGCCATGCGCGGTCGGGATGCGCCCGGCCGAGGTATGCGGCGAGGCCAGCAGCCCCAGGTCCTCGAGGTCACCCAGGATGTTGCGGATGGTGGCCGGGCTGACCTCCAGGCCGGCCACACGCGCCAGCGTCTGCGAGCCGACCGGCTCACCGTCCTGGATGTAACGCGCGATCAGCGTGCGCAGCAGATGGCGCGCACGCGGGGCAAGCTGGTCGGGAGAACCGTGCATGGAATCAACCTGTGAGACACGGACACTAGATAATGGCGGCGCATCCCCTTGGCAAGTCATTGGACCTCCCTCGCCCGCGTGCTAGCGTTGCGCGGCTGCCGATACCCCTTACCCATGCTCAGACATCTTTCGATCAAGGATTTCGCCGTCGTCCGCGCCACCGAACTGGAGTTCGGGCCGGGCATGACCGTGGTTTCAGGCGAGACCGGCGCCGGCAAGTCGCTGATGGTCGACGCGCTGGGCTTCCTGTCCGGCCTGCGCGCCGACAGCGGCGTGGTCCGCCACGGCGCCGCCCGCGCCGAGCTTTCCGCCGAGTTCGCGCTGGACCAGCTGCAGGCAGCGCGCCAGTGGCTGGCCGACAACGAGCTGGACGATGAGGATCAGTGCCAGCTGCGCCGCGTGATCCGCGCCGACGGCGGATCGCGATCCTGGATCAATGGCCGTCCGGTCACCCTCGCACAGCTGGCCGACCTGGCCGCGCTGCTGGTGGAGATCCATGGCCAGCATGAACAACAGGCGCTGCTGACCCGTCCGTCGCAGCTGGCCCTGCTCGACGCCTATGCCGGCAACGAGGCGGAGCGCCGCCAGGTGCGCCGCGCCGCCGCCGCCTGGCAGGCACTGGTCGACGAGTCGCAGGCGCTGTCGCAACAGGGCGACGTGAGTGACCGGATCGGCTTCCTGGAGCACCAGCTGCGCGAACTGGACCGCGAGGACCTGGAACCGGAGTCGATCGCCGCGCTCGGCGCCAGCCACCGCCGCCAGGCCCATGCCAGTGCCCTGCTGAGCGCCTGCCAGGCGGCCAGCAACCAGCTCAACGGCGACGACGGCAGTTCCGCGCTGGACCTGCTGCAGCAGGTCCGCCACGAGCTGTCGCGCCTGATCGAACACGACCCGCGCCTGGGGGAGGTGGACGGCCTGATCGAGAACGCCTCGATCCAGCTGCACGAAGCCCTTTCGCTGCTGGACCGCGTGCATGACGACCTCGACGCCGACCCCGAGCAGTTCGAAGAGAATGAGCGGCGCCTGGGCCGCCTGCACGACCTGGCGCGCAAGCATCGCGTGCCGATGGACGAGCTGGGCGCGCAGCGCGAACGCATGCATGCCGAAGTGGAGCAGCTGCGCGGCGCCGACGAGCGCCTGCAGCGCCTGGCCGGCGAGATCGACAAGGCCGCCGCCGCCTGGCGCGTACAGGCCGAAGTGCTGACCGCCAGCCGTCGCAATGCCGCCGCCGAACTGTCGGCCACCACCACCGGCATCATCGCCGAGCTGGGCATGGGTGGCGGCCAGTTCCTGATCGAACTGGAGCCGCAGGACAACGGCAAGCCCGACCCGCAGGGTGCCGAGCGCGTGGAGTTCCTGGTCGCGGCCAACGCCGGCCAGCCGCCGCGCGCCCTGCGCAAGGTCGCCTCGGGTGGTGAACTGTCGCGCATCTCGCTGGCCATCGAAGTGGCGGCACTGGACCTGGATGCGGTGCCGACCATGGTGTTCGACGAAGTCGACTCCGGCATCGGCGGTGCGGTGGCCGACATCGTCGGCCAGAAGCTGCGCGCGCTGGGCGAGAAGCGCCAGGTGCTGTGCGTGACCCACCTGCCGCAGGTGGCCTCCAAGGGCCACGCGCATTACCGGGTCAGCAAGGCGCCGGTGGAAGGCATGACCCAGAGCGCGGTGGAAAAGCTGGACAGCAAGGCACGCGAGGAAGAACTGGCGCGCATGCTGGGCGGCGTGGAAGTGAGCAAGGAAGCGCGCGCCGCCGCCCGCAAGCTGCTGCAGGTCTGACGTCCGCACGCGTTCATCCACGCGTCGCGTGGATCTACAGGTAGTGCCGGCCGCTGGCCGGC
>NZ_JAPTFX010000167.1:0-9108 GCF_030985895.1 Stenotrophomonas sp. Sm6012
GCTTCTTCATGTCCGTCCTCTTGTGAGACGGACTCTACTAAGATCAGGTTGGCCCGGAAAACGGGGGGCAGGTCACGTGAGCTGTGCGAATGTGGATCCACCTCAGTCAGAAGGCTTGGCGCCGCTAATGCAACTTTGCTTCAGCAGGCCCTCGCTGATCTGCAAGCCGCTGAGAACCTAGCGGGGCTTCCGCCTTTGTACGGCGTCACGGTGATGGAAGGTACAAGCGTTGTGATTGATTTATTTGAGGCAGGAATGAGAATTCTGGCGACCATGCGCACCGTTGATCCTGCCAGCACGATTCAAGCAATGAGAATCGAGAAGGTCGACCTATGACTAGCGTAGACGCACTGCTCTCCGACTGGGCTAGCCCCCCTGGAGCAACTATCGCGAGTCTCATCAAGAAGAATGGAATTGAACTACCTCAGCTTGGCGAAGCCATCGGCATCGGCAGGGAAGACGTTGAGCGCCTGCTCGCGGGGAGCTTGGTGATTGACTCACTGATGGCTCAAGAGCTTTCATCTGCACTAGGTGGTTCAGTTGGCTTCTGGCTGAAGCGAGAGTCCGATTACCGAGAAGCTCTAGTTAAAAGTTGCGAAGTGGAGCCGAAGAACTGGATCAAGCAGTTCCCACTCCGTGAAATGAAACAGTGGGGGTGGATCACTGAAACCAGTGATGACTTCAATGAGCTGCTCAACTTTTTTGGCGTTACCTCTCCACGTAGTTGGCACGGAAAATACAAGGATCAGATCGGCGACTACGCCTTTCGTAGGGCGCAGGGTGCCGCCCGGATTGGACTCGTCACGTCTTGGCTGCGGCACAGTGAACAGCTTGGGGAAAGAATCGCGTGTAAGTTTTGGGATGCGAAAGAATTTCGACGGGTTCTCAATGAGTGCAAGCCGCTGAGCTACGAGCGAGATCCATCCTTGTTTATACCGCGACTACAAAGTCTATGTGCAGGTGCCGGTGTGGCTGTAGTGTTCGCGAGGTCCCCAAGCGGCTCAGGAATCAGTGGGGCTACTCGATTCGTAACGCCGGAAAAGGCTCTGCTCTGCCTCAGCCTGAGACATCTATCTGACGATCATCTTTGGTTTACTTTCTTCCACGAAGCGGGCCACTTGCTGTTACACAAGAGCGCAACTGCTCACTTGGAAGGTGACTCCTCTAGCTCAGAACAGCAGGAGCGAGAAGCGAACCAGTTCGCTCGAGAAGCGCTCGTGCCAAACGAGTTTCGAGCAAACCTCATTGCGGCGAAAAACAGTAGATACGAAATTGCTCGCTTAGCTAAACGATTGCGCATCTCCCCAGGAATTCTGGTTGGGCAGCTTCAGAAGGATGGGCTGATTCCATTCAGTCGCATGAACAACATGAAGCGCAGATACAAATGGCCTAGCCTCGATAACTGACGAATTTATTCGGACTCTTTTGCCAATTGCACAACGCATCCTCGAAGACCTGCATTCCCACTTTCATCTCAGCGTCTAGCAACTGTGCGGCCTTTTCCATTTGAGCTGCAGTAGCACCTTGTCCCAGTAACAGCGCACCTCCACGCTTTGGCCCTGTCGAGCTAGCGACATACATGGAAAGTGGCCAGATGTTGGCGACATCGAGCTTACCCAGCATGCAAAGGTAATCGAACTTGGCCAGTCGCCCGAAGCGCTTGACCCTCTTCATATCGTCATAGAGGAAAGCGAAAGCTAATCCGCCGTCATGCTCTGAAACTTCGTAAGCCCTCCCGAACATGTCGGCGTGAGACCCGTAGCTATTTACCCACTCCACGTACGAACCCAGAGTGGCACCGGTTCCTGATGCGCCTAGGCTTTCATATGGGCGGTGACCACCGAACTTGCCGGCCGACTTCAAGAGGTCTCTACTAGATTCAAGCCAAGTCAGCATCTGATCAACATTCGTCGATGCTCTTTTCCACGTCCATGGGCCGTGTTGATCACCCGAATAGAAGGCTCGAACAAGCGCCCACTTTGACCCCGGTCGCTGCCCAAAATGAGTGGCGAGAAAGACTAGCCATGATGCTTCATCCTGATCGCCTTGCATGCCCAGATGTGCGGCTCCTCGAATCGGATCAAACAGGGCAGACTGATGAGAAGCTCTGTCTGCCGACGCCCGCCGGTCAAGCAAGCCTGTCGCAAATTGCACACGACGAATGCTCTCAATGATTTGCATTGCAAAGACGATGCGAGCGCCTTCGTCTGCGATCCCCGGCGCTTCCAGCCCATTTCGCTCGGCTCTTTCGATTGCAGCTAGGACCAAGTTCAGTGATTTTTGATCATGTACTTTCAGCGATCGATGCAGCAGTGACATTTATATCCCCAGCATTCGTTCTGTTGAAGAGCTCAGCCTGCGTGATTACCCCCGGCTTACGCAAGCGCCTGGCCCTCTTCTCAATAGCGAAATCAAACACGCTAGACGACATCTCGCTTCGCAACCTATTGAGGAAGGAGAGCTTGCTTCCTTTCGAGAGCTGGCGTCCTCTTATTGCAGCGTAGATCGCCAAGAGCCTCCCAATGTCTTTCCAGTATTCATCAAGTCCACTTGGCGCAGGCGCCGTGCAACCCTCTATTCTCACTGCCCTTTCGTAGTCAACGAGCTCTCGGATCGCATGCCACGCCGAACCATCTGGCATTGGCGGCATGAAGACCCGTTCTTGAAATCCCTCATCAAGATACTGCCTTGCATCGAACTCGTTCTCGGCATAAAGGTGCAAGCTTCCAACTGCGTGAGAGTATGTGCCCAAGCCGAGACCGAGCTCTTTAGCCAGAATTTCCTGCAACATCGTGAAAGCAAAGACGTCATGGGGGAGCCCGATGAAGGCGTCATTGGATCGCATAGACGCAAAGGCATGCAATTGCCCTCCTCGAATGAAAAACTGTAGAAAGCAGGTGCACGGCGGTGATTTAGTGGCTCTGAGGTCCCCAGCATCATAGAGCTGGATCACGGCACGCCTGCTTGAGGGCTTCAGCCGTAGAAGTTTGATGACCTCATCGATCTGATTAATGTCTCTCATGCCGAACAGACGAGGACCGTATGCGCTTCTTACCGTTTTCCCGTCATCTGATTCCTCCTTGTACTTTGAAATGTAGTAAGCGATCTGATCAACATCATCGCTACCCGACAAGTACCAGAAGAGTTCACCCAAACAGCTGAACAGCTGGCCACGCACGGCGGCGATGCTCATGCGTGCTCTAGGATTCTCGATCCTAATCAGGGCGCCAACAAGTTCGCGGGACGCTTTCCTTGTGGATACGACAGAGTACGCTCGCCTCGAAACGAGGAGCGACTTGAGAACTCTGTACAAAGCGTCGTCTAAGGTTGATCCTCGAAATAGCATACCCCCCCCCTCTGGCCGAGCATACCTTCGTTTACCTTCGTTGACACCCTACCGCAGCGGGGTCTCCACAAGTGGAGAGATCAGAGAACATTTCGGTTTGAATCGCGCCTCCAGTTGGGCGCTCTCGCGCAAGCAGTTCTCCGAGCCCCCTCTAACCACTGTTTTCGCCTTCGCGACCGATGAGGCTGCTTTCCGCTAGATGCGGCGCAACGTCGCGCCCGATGCTCGTCAGTTTCGGGAGATGAGGGTCAGAGTCGACTCTTTTTCTTTTCCATGTCCAACGTCCGCTCTTGGCCGACAGCAGTCGCAAGGCAAGAGCTTAGGCATATCCCGGATGGCCGGATGCCTGATAATCGCGATGAAAAGACAGTTGGCCTTCAAATCATCACAAGGCCCATAAGCCTTGGTGCTACAAGCACTCAGGCTTCGTGGAACATGAACTCTTGAATTACTTTTACCGATATTTTTACCGGCAAACCTACTTTTTGGCGCTATCGGTTCGCCAGTAAATTGATTGAATTCAAAGAGTTATTGGTGCCGCTTATCCGAATCGAACGGATGACCTACTGTTTACAAGACAGTTGCTCTACCAACTGAGCTAAAGCGGCATGGGTGGTGCACCGGCGGCAGTGCCGCGGTCCGGGGGATTCTAGCGCAACCGCGCGCATTCCAGCGACCGGCTCTGGGCCGCGCCGCTGCGCTGCTGGGCCTGGGCCGGCTGCGTGCCTGCCGCCAGCTGGCCTTCCAACCACCACTGGCCGGAATCGCCGCTGGCCACCAGGCGCGGTTGGAAGCCGGCGGCCTGCACCGCCGCCACGCGGCGCTCGGCACCTTCGCGGTTGCGGTACTGGCCCAACGCCACGGCGTTGATGTCCTCGCCCTGGCTGATGATGTAGTAGTCGCTCAGGCCGGCGGCGACGATGCGCTTCACCGTGGCCTGCGCTTCTTCCCGGTTGGCGGCGGCCGGCAGCAGCACGCGGTAGCGGGCACTGCCGCTGGCGGCGGGCTGTTCGCGCAGGCGCACCTGGCTGATGGCATTGCCGGCCTTGCCCTGTGCGGCGGTCGCGGCGGCGCGATCGGCAAACGGGCCCAGTGCGACACAGCGCGGCGGCTCCGGGGCGGCTGGCGGCGTCGCGGGCTTTTCCGCAACCGATGCGGGCGCGGGCTTGGCGGCCGCAGCAACGGCCACGGGTGCGGGTGCAGGCGCCGCCTCGGCCACCTGTGGCTTGGCCACCTCGGGCTTGGCCGGCACCGCAGGCGCAGGCGTCGCTGCCACGTCGGTCTTCTCGGCCGGTTCGCGCTCCATCAGCGGTGCGGTCGGGGCGGCAGCGGTGGCTTCGGCAGCGGCCGTCGCATCAGCCCCACCCGGCACCCAGCGCAGCTCGGCCACGCCGGCCGGTTGCGGCGGCGGCGCGGGCGCTTGCGGCGCATCACGCAGCAGCCACCAGCAGGCGACGCCAAGATTGAGGATGGCCAGTACGACGATCAGGGCACGGGTCAGCATGCGCGGATACTAGCCTGCGGGCTGGTGCACCGCCCAGCGGGCGAGGCCATCCAGCACCAGCGACGGGTGGTAGTCGGCGCTGGGCAGCAGCGGCATCAGCGCGGGTGCGCCACCACCGTGCACCAGCAGCGACGGTGCCACGCCCAACAGCGCGTGCGCCTGCTGCGCGCTGCGTTCGATCAGCGCCACGGCCGCGCCATCGCAGCCGGAGGCCAGCGCGTCGGCGGTGTCGTTGGCGAATTCGCTGTAGTCGCCGCCGGTGGCCGGCAGCTGCACCGCACGCGCGTGCAGTGCTTCGCGCATGGTGGTGGGCGATGCGGAGATACGGCCGCCGTGGTGCTGGCCATCGGCGTCGAGCAGGTCAATGGTCAACGCGGTGCCCACGCCAACCACCAGCACCGGGCGCTGCGCCTTGGCGGCCGCCAGCAGGGCCAGGAAGCGGTCAACACCGAACTTTTCCGGCTTGGCGTAGGCGATGCGCACGCCGGCGCATTCGGCGCTGGTGCGCACCACATGCACGTGTTCGAAGCGGCGCTGCAGCTGGTCCAGCATGGCGCTGGTCAGCGACGGTGCGGCCACGCTGGCGACGAACGCGGTGGTGCCGCTGGGCAGGCTGTGCGGCGGCTGCCCGGCCATGCCTTCGGCGCCATGCGCCCAGGCCTGCACATCGCCGGCACGGTCACCCTGCAACGGCGCGAACTTGAAGCGCGAGTTGCCGAGGTCGAACAACCAATCGCTCATGCCGCCCTCACGCTGACTTCGCCGGCGTGCAGCAGGCGTTCCCGGCCATCAATGCGCACGCGCAGCGCGCCGTCATCGGCCAGGCCCAGCGCGGTGCCGTGCTGCCACTGCCCTTCCAGCTCCACGCGCACTTCGCGGCCGGCCAGCATGTCGAAGGCGGCGTAGCGCGGCAGGAACGGCGCGAGGCCTTCGCGATCGAATTCCTCCAGCGCCGGCAGCAGGCGTGTCAGCACTGCGGCGACCACCACGTTGCGGTCCACCGGCTTGCCGGCCAGTGTGTCCAGATCTACCCATGGCTGGGTGATCTGCTCGGCAAACGACGGCGGCATGTGCGTGTTGATGCCGATGCCGATCACTGCGCGCGCCGGGCCGGCGTATTCGCCACCACCTTCGGCGAGCAGGCCGACCAGCTTGCGCTTGCCATCGACGATCAGGTCATTCGGCCACTTCAGCTGCGCCTGGGTGAAACCGAGGTCATGCAGCGCTTCGGCCACGGCGATGCCGGCCACCAGGCTCAGCCCGGCCAGGCGGCCGAGGCCACCGGAGTACAGGCGCAGCACCGACAGGTAGACGTGCGCGGCCAGCGGCGAGGCCCAGGTACGGCCACGACGGCCGCGGCCACCGGTCTGGCGTTCGGCCAGCAGGACGCTCACCCCGCGCTGGGGCGCGCTGCAACGCAGCAATTCGGCGTTGGTGGAGTCCACCGTCCAGGCCACCTGCAGGTCGTGCAGCAGCGGCAGAACCGCGGCAGGCAGGCCGGCGCGCATCGCGTCCGGGTCCAGCAGGTCGACCGGTCGGGTCAGGCCATAGCCCTCGCCAGCACGGCCTTCCACGCCCACGCCGGCAGCCCTAAGTCCTTGAATACGCTTCCAAATGGCCGCCCGGGTCTGGCCCAGCTCACGGGCCAGGGCGTCGCCGGACAGGCGACCGGCAGCGAGTTTGGCCAGCAATTGGCGATCGTCCACGGCAGCTTCCACGAAGTCAGGACGGAATTATGCGGGAAAGCCGCCAGCGACGCCCGCCACGCTGGGTTCCGCAGTGGCTTCCAACGGGGCGCCGGGTTCGGGCTAGAATCGGGAACTCACCTTCCCTTAACGTGGATGTCGTCAATGCGCCGTTATGCCCATTGCCTGATCCTGCTGATGATGCCCTTCGCGGCGTCTGCAACGGCAGCGCTGGACGACAGCCGTGGGGCATGCGTGTCCTCCAACGGGGATGCCGCTTCGCAGCGTGCGCCGGTCGCCAGCGCCGCGGCCGCCACGACCAAGCCGGCACCGGTACGCCCGGCAGCCAACACCAGCACCGGTGGCGGCGGCAGCGATGACGACGTGCTGCAGCGCATCCGCGCACCGAAGTGGCACAGCTACCTGCCGGGAATGTTCCGCTGATCAAGTCGTTGCTGCAGTGGCTGCGGCCTGCGCCGAGGCCGATTGACGATGCGCTTTGGGATAACGCCTGCCGCCGCGCGGCCTGGTTGCACGGCCTGGACGACGCGCGTCGCGCGCGCCTGCGCGTGCTGGCCACGCGCTTCCTGCACGAGAAGACCATCACCCCGATCGGCGAGCTGCAGTTGCAGCCCGGCGATGGCGTGCTGCTGGCCGCGCTGTGCTGCCTGCCGCTGCTGGAGTTCGGCGAGGTGGGGCTGGAAGGCTGGTCGCAGCTGATCGTCTACCCCGATGCGTTCCGCGTGCACCGCAGCCACATGGATGCAGCCGGCGTGCTGCACGAATGGGATGACGAGCTGATTGGCGAATCATGGGACAGCGGTCCGTTGATCCTGTCCTGGGCCGATGTGCAGGCCGACCTGGCCGCGCCGCACGAGGGTTACTGCGTGGCGGTGCACGAGATGGTGCACAAGCTGGATGCGCTGGATGGCGCGATGGATGGCACGCCGCCGCTGCCGCGGCAATGGCAGCGCGAGTGGGCCGGCATTTTCCAGCGTGCCTACGATGCGTTCTGTGCGCAGGTGGATGCGGGTGAGGAAACGTTGATCGACCCGTATGCGGCCGAAGCGCCGGAAGAGTTCTTCGCGGTGGCCAGCGAGTACCACTTCTCGGCACCGGATCTGCTGCAGCAGGCGTTGCCGGAGGTGGCCGCGCAGCTGCGGCGGTTCTATGGCGAGCCGCCGGCGTTCGAACAACGGTAGTGCCGGCCGCTGGCCGGCACGCTCATGCTCTTCGGTGGCATTGCCAGGTTGCCGGCCAGCGGCCGGCACTACCGATTGAAGGGGTTTACGGTCCCGGCGGCAGGCGCACTTCGAAGCGGGCGCCGCCGAGTTCACTGGAACGGCCGACGGCCAGTTCACCGCGGTAATCCTTGATCAGGTCCTGCACGATTGACAGGCCGATGCCATGGCCCTGCACGCGCTCGTCGCCGCGCACGCCACGCTGCAGCACCTTGCCGATGTCGTCCGGGGCGATGCCCGGGCCATCGTCGTCCACCGCCAGCAGCAGGCCGGCGCGACGCGCGTTCGGTGCCGGCAGCGGCTGCGCGGTCAGCAGCACGCGGCGGTTGGCCCACTTGAAGGCGTTTTCCAGCAGGTTGCCGAGCAGTTCCTGCAGGTCGCCCGGTTCGCCGTGGAAGCGCGCGGCCGGGTCGATGTCGAACTCGCACAGCACGCCCTTGGAGGCGTAGACCTTCTCCAGTCCACGCACGATTTCCTCGGCATTGGATTCGATCGGCAGCGGCGCGGAGAACAGCTTGTGGCCCGACGACGCCGCGCGTGCCAGCTGGTACGAGACCAGGTTGTTCATGCGCTGCAGCTGCACGTCCAGTTCCTCGCGCAGCGCGCCATCACCGGCACCGCTGTCCATCTGCGTGCGCAGCACCGCGATCGGTGTCTTCAGGCTGTGCGCCAGGTCGGCCAGGGTGTTGCGCTGGCGCTCCAGGTTCTCGCGCTCACTCTCGATGAAGGCGTTGATGCTGTCGGTCAGCGGTTCCAGCTCGCGCGGGTGGCGCTCGCTCATGCGCGCGGTCTCGCCGCGCTGCACCTTGGTCAGCTCGGTAATGACCCGCCGCAGCGGGCGCAGGCTCCACTGCAGGATGACGGTCTGCAGCAGCAGCAGGATCAGGCCGATGCCACCCAGGTAGAACCAGACCCGGCTGCGGAACACGCGCAGCTGCGCGCCCAGCGCGCGCGAGTCTTCCATCACGTAGATGGTGTACGGGAATTCGGTGGCGGGGTCGGCATCGGCGTCCCACACCAGGCCCAGGCCATAGCGGTACACAGAGCCCTGGCTGCCATCGATCTGGATCATCGGCAGCGGGCCTTCGAACACTTCCTGGCGCGGCGCCAGCAGGCCACCGCCCACGGTGGGCAGCATCGGGCCTTCGGCGGACATCGAATTGCCCTTGCCGTGTGGCATCACCACCTGCAGGTACAGGCCGCTGCCCGGAACGTCGAAGCGCGAATCCGGCGGCTGCTCGCGGATGTACAGCGAGCGGTCGCGGCTACCGTTTCGCGATCCCGCGCAACGAGGGCTGAGCCGGCTCACCCTGGCGATAACACGATGTCCGG
>NZ_JAPTFX010000168.1:0-9012 GCF_030985895.1 Stenotrophomonas sp. Sm6012
GGGGGCCCCCCCCCCCCCCCTCCCCCGCTACACGCAAAACCCTCGCAGCATGTTGCCCCGGTGATTGCCGGGGCTTTTTTTTGCTGGGACTGAGGCGGTTCCGGAGCTGGGGCAAGGCGGGGAGCGGAGCCGGGACACGCCGTAAACCCCTCCCGCTGTGCTCCCACTTCGGAACAGGAACGCGCCGCACTTCAATCCACCTACCCCCGGCTAGAATGTGCGCATGAAAGCTCTGCACTCCTTCTTCCTTGCCGCCGCCCTGGCGCCGGCCCTGCTGTCCGTCTCCGCCCCCGCCCATGCCTGGGGCGCCCAAGGCCACCGCCTTGTCGCCGAAGTCGCCGACGCCCGTCTCAGTCCCGCTGCCCGCGCCGAAGTGGATCGCCTGCTGGCCACCGAACCGGACGCCACCCTGGCCAGCATCGCGCCCTGGGCCGACCAGCTGCGCGCCAAGGACCCGGGCCTGGGCCGTCGCTCGGCCGGCTGGCACTACGTCAACATCGCCGAAGACAACTGCCACTACGAAGCTCCGAAGCACTGCAAGAACGGCAATTGCATCGTCGAGGCGCTGAAGGCACAGAGCGCCATCCTCGGCGACCGCAGCCTGACCGACGGCGAGCGCCTGCAGGCGCTGAAGTTCGTCGTGCACCTGGTCGGCGACATCCACCAGCCGATGCACGCCGGCTATGCCCACGACAAGGGCGGCAACGATTTCCAGCTGCAGTTCGGCAACCGTGGTACCAACCTGCACTCGCTGTGGGACAGCGGCATGCTCAACACCCGCAAGCTGGACGACGCCGGCTATCTGCCGCTGCTGCAGCACCAGCGCGCGCCGAAGCTGGCGCGCCAGTCCAACCCGCAGCGCGACCCGCAGACGTGGGCCGAAGCCAGCTGCCGCATCTCCATGCAAGCTGGCGTTTATCCGGCCTCGCGTAAGATCGGTGATGAATACACCGAGCGCTATCGGCCGCTGGCCGAAGCGCAGCTGCGACTGGCCGGTGAAAACCTGGCGCAGTTGCTGAACCGCGTGCTCGGCACGCGCTGAGGAGCATGCAAATGGCGGTCCAGGTGCAGTCGTTCTTCCACCGTGACAGCAACACCTTCAGCTACCTGGTCAGCGACCCGGCCAGCAGCGAGGCAGCGCTGATCGACCCGGTGCTGGACTACGACCCGGATACTGACGCCAGCAGCGAATCGCCGTTGCACGCCGCGTTGCAGGCCATCGAGCAACAGGGCCTGCAGCTGCGCTGGCTGCTGGAAACCCATGCCCACGCCGACCACGTGTCGGCCGGGCGCCGGCTCAAGCAGCACTTCCCGCAGGCCACGCTGGCCATCGGCGAAGGCATCCGCGCGGTGCAGGCCACTTTTGCGCCGCGCTACGGCCTGCAACTTCCTGCTGCGGATGAAATCTTCGACCACCTGTTCAGCGATGGCGAAATCTTTGCGCTTGGCGAACTGCGCGGCCAGGTGATCGCCGTGCCCGGCCACACCAGCGACAGCATCGCCTACCTGATCGGCGATGCGCTGTTCACCGGCGACTCGCTGTTCATGCCCGACGGCGGCACCGCCCGCTGCGATTTCCCGGGCGGTGATGCCGCGCAGCTGTACCGCTCGATCCAGCGCCTGCTGGCGCTGCCCGATACCACGCGGGTTTTCGTCTGCCACGACTACGGCCCGGGCGGCCGCGACTTTGCCAACGAGACCACCATCGGCGAACAGCGCGCGCACAACATCCATGTGCACGATGGCGTGGCCGAGGCGGAGTTCGTCAGCGTGCGCCAGGCCCGTGATGCCACGCTGGAAGAACCCAAGCTGATGCAGCCGGCAGTGAAGGCCAACATCCAGGGCGGGGCCTGATCGACGCTGCGGTGCTCGCCGGGCCTGGCCCGGCGCTACCGGTTTCCGTCAGGCGTCGCGCGCCTCATTTGCCCTGCGTGCGCACCACATGCTGGCCCTTCACGATCTCGAAGGTGAAGGCGTACTGCAGGGTGACCGCCACCGGCTCGACGCGCTCTGCACCCCGGCAGTCACCGCGATCCGCCGGTACCGTGCCCGGTGCGAAATGGCAGACCGCTGCGGACGAGTACTTCCACATGGCCACCGCGTCCTGTGCCGCCTGCAACAGAGGCGCGTTCTCAGGTGCAGCACCGGCTGCGCACTCATGGCGATCGGTCAATGGAAGGCTACGCTCCACGCCTCCATTGGCGTCCACCACTACCTGCAGGCAGATGGTGGTCGGCGCCAGTTCCGCGCGCGGATCACGATCGCCGACCTCCGGGTCCGGTGCTGCGTACAGCTGCGGCATCCGGTAGCCCTCGCTGGCGCCCAGCGAATACGCCTGCACCTGTCCGCCGTCGCCCGCCGCCTCCGGTCGCAGCCGTTGGTGGCCGACACTTTCATTGCGGGTATCAACCGTGGTCAGGTGTTGCTGGCTCGCGCATCCCACCAGCAATGCCGCCAGCAGCAGCGATGCAGACTTCACTGGGTGTCCTCGGTGTCGTCCATCGCAAAGGTGATCGGAATACGCACGGCAGCGGCCACCGGTTTGCCGTTCTTCATCGCAGGCCGGTATGTCCAGCTGCGCGCAGCCGCCACCGACACCGCATCGAACACGCCCGGATTGGTGGCGCTGAGCACGCGCACCTCGGTGGGCTGTCCCTGCGCATCCACCTCTACGCGCAGGTTCACCACGCCCACCTGGCGCTGTTCGATTGCAGACTTCGGATAGGACGGCGGCGGCATCTTGTCGACCTGGACGGGTCGGTCCAGCCCGGCCCTGGCTGCGTCTTCCTGAGCGTGTTCAAACGGCTCGGCCCCGATCCTCGGCGCTCCCGCCGTACTGCCCTGGCTGGCCCATGCCACCGCTCCCATTCCCAGGCAAAGGCCGACCACCAGCACCTGACCCGACACCCACGGCAATGCCTTCCGCTTGGACTGCTTCAACATGGCGATACGCTCCTTCAACACGGGTTGGCTGCGCCAATGGCAGACCGCGGGCGCGACCGGATGGACCAGCTGCGCCTTCAACAGCGTGCTGGCGTAGAGGCCGCGCAGCGCAGGCTGCGGGGCCATGGTGCGGGCATCGCAGGCCAGTTCCTGCTCGCGCAGGAAACGGCGTGCGGCCCAGGGCAACAGCGGGTGGAACCAGAACACCGTGCGCATCAGCAGCAGCGCACCGTTGGCCCAGTGGTCACCATTGCGACGGTGGCTGCGCTCGTGCTGCAGGATCAGGTCCTGCTCCTGTGCGCTGAACTGCCGGTCGAACGCCGGGCCGACCACGATGCGCGGCCGCCACAGGCCAACCAGCGCCGGCAGCCCGGGATCGCCGCTGGCCTGCCAGCTGCCATCGGCACGCGGCCGCAGCGGGCCCATGTGCCGCTCGAAGCGCCGCTGTGCACGCAGCTCGCGCAGCAGGCAGACGCCCATCCCCAGTGCCCAGGCCACCAGCAGCAGAGCGGCCCATGGCAGCGCATGACCGCTCGCGCCCTCGAGGGCGCCCGGCATCACCTTCAGCGGCAGCGTCGGCACCTGCTGCAGCAATGCAACCCGGGGCAGCGGCAACAGCAGCGCCACCATCAGCAGGGGCAGCAGCCACCAGCTGCGATAGGCCAACCCCGCGCCCCCCAACCGCACCAGCAAGGGCCGCAGCGTGGCCAGCACGACCACGCCCACCGCCAGCCACAGGCTGGCCTGCCACAGTCCGTCGAGCAGCTCAGTCATGGTCCAGCTCCTGGATCAGCTTCTTCAGTTCGGCGATGTCCTGCGCGCTCAGCTGGCCGCGTTCGCTGAAGTGCGCCACCAGCGGTGCCACGCGGCCTTCAAAGACGCGGCCGATGAAGTCCTGGCTCTGTGCCTCCACCCACGCCTGGCGCTGCAGCAGCGGCCGGTAAAAATAGCGCCGGCCATCGCGCTCGGCGGCGATCGCGCCCTTGGTCAGCAGGCGGTTGAGCAGGGTCTTGATGGTCGGCTCGGCCCAGTCGCGGTGGGCCAATGCGGCCACCACCTCGTCGGCACTACGCGGTGCCTGCTGCCACAGCACCTCCATCACAACAGCTTCGGCTTCGCTGATCGGGGTCATTGTTTACGTCCGTAATCGACAAATTGATTACGCGCGTAATCGAACCTCATGTCAAGCCCCTCGACTCCAGGTTCATCCCGGCTGCGCCAGCATCGGTCCTTCCCGCCCCAGGCCCCCGGATGAAAGCGCTGCCCAAGGAAGATTTCCCGGTCGAGCAGGCCCGCCGCTTCCTCGAACCCGGCCCGATCGTGCTGGTCAGCACCGCGTGGCGCGGCCAGCGCAACCTGATGACGATGGGCTGGCACATGGTGATGGGCTTCTCGCCTTCGCTGGTCGCCACCTACCTGTGGCACGAGAACCACAGCCACGCATTGGCGCGCGGCAGCGGCGAGTGCGTGATCAATGTTCCCGGCGTGGAGCTGCTCGATACGGTCGTGGACATCGGCAACTGCAGCGGCCGCGAGGTCGACAAGTTCGCCTGTTTCGGGCTCGATGCACAGCCCGCGCGCGAGGTCGGTGCGCCGCTGGTCGGGCAATGCCATTCGTGCTTCGAGTGCCGCCTTCATGACGACAGCCAGGTGGAATCAAGCAACCTGTTCATCTGGGAAATCGTGCGGGCCCATGTTGCACCACGCCCAAAGCTGCCGCGCACGGTGCATTACCGGGGCGATGGGCAGTTCATGGTGTCTGGCGCCGAAGTCTCGCGTCGACGGCGGTTCAAGCCCGACATGCTGTAATGCCGGCACTCCCCCCAGACGCAGGACCGCCGCGCATGACCGAACACCTCACCGACCTGGACGCCGCTGTCGACTGGTTGTTTGCGCGCGTGGACGGGCCGCTGCGGATCGGGGCGCCGCTGGCACTGGGCAAGCCGCACCGGCTGCTCAATGCCCTGTATGCACGCGTCGAGCAGGATCCGTCGCGGCCGCTGCAGCTGTATACCGCGCTGTCGCTGAACCCGCCGAAGGCGCGCGGCAACGGCCTGGAAGCGCGTTTCATGGCGCCGTTCGCGCAGCGTCACTTCGGCGATGATTTTCCACGCCTGGCCTATGCCGATGCGATCGCCCGCGACGCGTTGCCGGCACATGTGCAGGTGGAAGAGTTCTACATGCAGTCCGGCGCCCTGCTCGGGTCGCGGCAGGCGCAATCCAGCTATACCAGCCTGAACTACACCCACGCCGCCGATGCGGTCGCCCAGCGCGCGCCGCAGGTGATCGTGCAGAAGGTGGCGATGCGCCCGGATGACCGCCGGCTCTCGCTGTCGTGCAACAACGACATCACCCAGGACACGCTGGATGCCATCGCCGCGCGCGGGCTGCCGCGCCCGCTGCTGGTCGCCGAGATCGATCCGCAGCTGCCCTACCTGGGCGGCTCGGCCACGGTCGATGTGTCGTTCTTCGATCTGGTGATCACCCCGCCGCCGCCGTACCCGGCCCTGTTCGGCCTGCCGCGGCAGCCGGTTGCCGATGCCGACTATGCCATCGGCCTGTATGCCAGCACCCTGGTGCGCGATGGCGGCACGCTGCAGATCGGCATTGGTACGCTGGCCGATGCGCTCAGCCACGCACTGGTGCTGCGCCATACCGACAATGCGCGCTATCGCCGCGTGCTGCATGCACTCGACCCACAACTGGCCAGCCATCCGCTGGTGCAGGAAATCGGCGGCCTGGACCCGTTCGAAGTAGGCCTGTACGGCTGCAGCGAGATGCTCAACGAAGGCTTCCGCCGTCTGGTGCAGACCGGCGTGATCAAGCGCAAGGTGCACGACGATCTCGCGCTGATGCAGCGCATCGAGAACGGCAGCACGCTGTCGATCGACCATGCCACGCTGGCTGCCGAGGGCGAGTACCTGCACGGCGCGTTCTACCTCGGCTCGCCGGAGTTCTACGAATGGCTGCGCACCCTGCCGGAAGACGAATGCCGCGCGATCGGCATGCGCCGCATCAGCGAGATCAACCAGCTGTACGGCGGCAACGAGACGCTGGAGCGCCTGCAGCGCCGCCATGCGCGCTTCTTCAACTCCTGCATGATGGCCACCGCGCTGGGCGCGGCGGTGTCGGATGCGCTGGACGATGGACGCGTGGTGTCCGGCGTGGGCGGCCAGTACAACTTCGTGGCGATGGCACATGCCCTGCCGGAAGCCCGCAGCGTGCTGATGTTCCGCGCCGCGCGCGACGACAAGGGCCAGCGCGAATCCAACGTGCGCTGGAACTATGGCCACACCACCATCCCACGCCACCTGCGCGACATCTACCTCAACGAATACGGCATTGCCGATCTGCGCGGATTGACCGACGAGGACTGTGTGCAGGCGATGGCCGCGATCACCGAGGCACCGTTCCAGGCCGGCCTGCTGCAGCAGGCGCACGCCGCGCGCAAGCTGTTGAGGGCCACGCCGCCGGATCCCGAACGCCTGCAGCGCAACACGCCGCAGTCACTGGCCGCGGCACTGGCACCGTTCCGCGCCGATGGCAGCCTTCCGGACTATCCGCTGGGCAGCGACTTCAACGAGATCGAGCAGGTGCTGGTGAAGGCGCTGGGCTGGCTGAAGGCCAACACGCAGACCCGTGGCGACAAGCTGCGCACCGTCTGGGCAGCGCTGCGCCAACCGGCTGGTGATGGCGATGCGGTGTACCTGCAGCGCATGGGCCTGCAGGCACCGAAGGATTTCGCCGAGCGCCTGGACGCACGCCTGCTGCGCCTGGCGCTGGCACGCACCGCCTGAAAAAAGGGGACGGAGGGGATTAAGTCGCATGTGCACAAACGACTTGATCCCCTCCGTCCCCTTTTTTCTGCGGCAAAGAAAAGGCCGGCGTGTGCCGGCCTTTCCCTTGTTACACCGCGAGGCGGTTTACAGCGACTTCGCCGCTTCCACCACGTGGGCGGTGGTGATGCCGAAGTGCTTGTACAGCTGGTCGGCCGGGGCCGAGGCGCCGAAGGTGTCGATACCGATCACCGCACCGTCCAGGCCGACGAACTGGCGCCAGAAGCCGGTGACGCCGGCTTCCACGGCCACGCGCTTGCGCACGGCGTTCGGCAGCACCGATTCACGGTAGGCCGCATCCTGGCGCAGGAACACGTCGGTGGACGGCATCGAGACCACGCGGGTCTTGAGGCCGGCCGCATCCAGCTGGGCCTTGGCTTCGGTCGCCAGCGAGACTTCCGAACCGGTGGCGATCAGGATCACATCCGGGGTACCGGCGGCATCGGCCAGCACGTAGCCACCGCGCTCGATCTGGGCGATCTGCTCGGCGTTGCGCGGCTGGTGCGGCAGGTTCTGGCGGCTGAACACCAGGCAGCTCGGGCCGTCCTGGCGGGTGATCGCAGCCTTCCAGCTCACTGCCGACTCGACCGCATCGCACGGACGCCACACATCGTTGTTCGGGATGTAGCGCAGCGAGGCCAGGTGCTCCACCGGCTGGTGGGTCGGGCCGTCTTCGCCCAGGCCGATCGAGTCGTGGGTGTAGACGTGGATGGCGTGGGCCGGGATCAACGCGCTCATGCGCACGCCATTGCGGGCGTAGTCGCTGAACACCAGGAAGGTGGCGTCGAACGGAATGAAGCCACCGTGCAGCGCCAGGCCATTGGCGATCGCGGTCATGCCGAACTCGCGCACGCCGTAGTACACATAGTTGGCGTTGGCGTCGTCGCTGGCGACCGACGTGCTGCCCTTCCACAGGGTCAGGTTGGAGTGCGCCAGGTCAGCCGAACCGCCAACGATTTCCGGCAGCAGCGGGGCGAAGGCTTCGATGGCCAGCTGCGAGGCCTTGCGCGAGGCGATCGTCGGGCCTTCGGCGGCCACCTGGGCGATATAGGCATCGGCCTTGGCGACGAAGTCGGCCGGCAGCTCGCCGTGCGAACGGCGGGTCAGCTCGGACGCTTCCGCCGGATACTGGCTGGCGTACTTGTCGAACAGCTGCTCCCACTCGGCCTGGCGCAGGGTGCCGGCGCCATTGGCGCGCCAGCCGTCGTAGATCGCCTGCGGGATCTCGAACGGACCGTATTCCCAGCCCAGCTGCTTGCGGGTGGCTTCCAGTTCGTCCTTGCCCAGCGGTGCGCCGTGGCTGGATTCCTTGCCCGCCTTGTTCGGCGAACCAAACCCGATGGTGGTGCGGCAGCAGATAAGGGTCGGCTTGTCGCTCTGCGACAGCGCGGCCTCGATGCCGGCCTTGATGCTTTCCGGGTCGTGGCCATCAACGTCGCGGACCACGTTCCAGCCATAGGCTTCGAAACGTTCCGGGGTGTTGTCGGTGAACCAGCCCTCGACGTTGCCGTCGATGGAAATGTGGTTGTTGTCCCAGAAGCAGACCAGCTTGTGCAGGCCCCAGGTGCCGGCCAGCGACGCCGCTTCATGCGACACGCCTTCCATCAGGCAGCCATCGCCCATGAACACCCAGGTGCGGTGGTCGACCACTTCCAGCTCCGGGCGGTTGAAGCGCTGTGCCAGCAGCTTCTCGGCCAGGGCAAAGCCCACGGCGTTGGCGAAACCCTGGCCCAGCGGGCCGGTGGTGGTTTCCACGCCCGGGGTCTCGTGGCGTTCCGGGTGGCCGGCGGTGTGGCTGCCCAGCTGGCGGAACAGCTTTAGCTGCTCGATCGGCAGGTCGTAACCGCTCAGGTGCAGCAGCGCGTACTGCAGCATCGAACCGTGGCCATTGGACAGCACGAAACGGTCGCGGTTGAACCAGTGCGGGTTGCTCGGGTTATGGCGGAGGTAGTCGTTCCAGAGGACTTCGGCGATGTCGGCCATGCCCATGGGCATGCCGGGGTGGCCGGACTTTGCGGTTTCAACCGCATCGGCGGCAAGGAAGCGGATGGCGTTGGCCAACTGGCGACGGGTAGGCTGCGTCATGGTTCTGTCGGAATCGGGAGGCGGCCGCGGACGTGCGGGCGGCCTATTGTCCCATAGTCACCGGGCAGGGGTCAGTTCCAGCTTGCCCGGTCGTGCCGGCCGCTGGCCGGCAGTTGCGCAGAATTCAATGAAGATCATGAGGTTGCCG
>NZ_JAPTFX010000169.1:0-8970 GCF_030985895.1 Stenotrophomonas sp. Sm6012
TGGCGGCTGAACCGGGTCGGCCAGGCCCACGGCATGGTCGATTTCGACACCTACCACCGCCGCATCAACGCGATGAACTTCGCCCTGACCCATGACGACGGCATCGCGGTGAACTACGACGATGCCGACGTGATCCTGGTGGCGGTGTCGCGCGCCGGCAAGACGCCCACCTGCATCTACCTGGCCCTGCATTACGGCGTGCGCGCGGCCAACTACCCGCTGACCGATGAAGACCTGGAAAGCGACCGCCTGCCGCCGCGACTGCGCAACTACCGGCGCAAGCTGTTCGGGTTGACCATCGACCCGGACCGCCTGCAGCAGATCCGCCAGGAACGGCGCCCGAATTCGCGCTACGCCAACCTGGATACCTGCAAGCGCGAGGTCGCCGCGGCCGAAGTGATGTTCCAGATGGAGCGCATTCCGACCCTGAGCACCACCCACACATCGATCGAGGAGATTTCCAGCAAGGTGCTGGCCACGCTGGGGCTGCAGCGCGAACTGTATTGATTCTGGTCTGGTAGAGCCGGCCGCTGCCCGGCGGGTCGATGAACCCTCGGCCGCGACGGCGGGCTGCCGGCCAGCGGCCGGCACTATCCAAGGGTTGGCTTGGCCGTGTGCGCCCCCACGTTGAAGCACCAACGTGTAGGATCGACCCATGGCCCGAGCCTTGCCCCGCACCGAACGCATTCCCCGCCTGAGCCGGCTGAGCTGGCTCATGGGCCTGTACGCGGAAAACTACCGCCACCTGGTGCGCCTGTTCGCCCCGGCCGAGCTGGTTGCGGGCAGCTACATCTCTTCGGTGGGTGATGGCCTGGACGTGCGCCTGGACGTGATCGAATGCCACCGCTACACGGTGGAACTGCGCCTGACCTACGACCTGGCCGACCCGGTCACCGGCGAGCCCGATCCGTCGGCCTATGTGCGCCTGTACCGCGACGCGCGCCAGGCCGAGACCACCCACTGCTACGTCGGCCGCCGCTGGCAGGACACGATGGGCCTGTATCCGCCGCCGGCAGAGCTGATCAGCCACCGCATGCGGATGAACACCTTCCTCGGCAAGTGGCTGGAATACCTGGCCGAGCGCGGCCATGGCGTCGCCACCCTGCGTCGCGATCCCGACGGCACCCCCACGCCGGCCGAGCGCCGTCTGTCGCTGGTGCGCTGATCGGCCATAATCCGGGGCTGACCTGCCGCTGGATGCTGCCCCATGCCGTACACCCCGATCGTCGCCACCCTGGGCTACGTGCTTTCGCCGGATCGTCGCCAGGTGCTGATGATCCACCGCAATACCCGCCCGGGAGACCACCACCTGGGCAAGTACAACGGGCTGGGCGGCAAGATCGAAGCGGACGAGGACGTGGCCGCCAGCATGCGCCGCGAGATCCAGGAGGAGGCCGGCATCGACTGCACCGGCATGCGCCTGCGCGGCACCATCAGCTGGCCCGGCTTCGGCAAGCACGGCGAGGATTGGCTCGGCTTCGTGTTCGTCATCGATGGCTTCGAAGGCACTCCGCACGGTGGCAACCACGAAGGCACGCTGGAGTGGGTGGACCTGGACAAGCTGGACACGCTGCCCATGTGGGAGGGCGACCGCCATTTCCTGCCGCTGGTGTTCGATGCCGACCCGCGCCCGTTCCACGGCGTGATGCCGTACAAGGACGGCCGCATGGTGAGGTGGTCCTTCAGCCGGCTGTGACCCGGCGAATCGGGTGGGTGCCAACCTTTCGGGCGGGTGCCAACCTTCGTTGGCACGCTCTTCCGGCCAATTAATACCCGGGCAATATTGACAGTCGCAAATTACCCGGGCAATATTTGCGCATCGCCTCCGATGCCCTTGCCATGCCTGCGTCTCGACTTCCTCCGTTCAGCTGTTTCGACGGCCATCGCCTGGTGGCGTCCGGTACCCCGGAAGTCGCCGCGTTGGCGCTGAAACAGCTGCGCGCCGACAACGCCACCGGTCCGCTGCTGGTGTTCGACAACGCCACCGGCCGCACCCGCGATTTCGATACGCGCGGCACGGATGCGCAGCTGCTGGCGCGGGTGGCCGAGGCGTTCCCGCCGGCCGTGGAAGCGGATCCGGAAACCCCGTTCGACGATACGCCTGCAACCCCACGCGGCCGCGGTCGACCCAAGCTGGGCGTGGTTGCCCGCGAAGTGACACTGCTGCCGCGCCATTGGGCGTGGCTTGCCGAACAGCCGGGTGGGGCATCGGTGGTGCTGCGCAGACTGGTGGAATCGGCCAGCCGAGCTGGCGCGGACAGGGACCGGCAGCGTCGGGACAGCGAGCGTGCCTATCACTTCCTGCAGACCATCGGCGGCGACCTGCCGGGCTTCGAGAACGCCATCCGCCTCCTGTTCGCGCATGACCGCGCGGGTCTGCAAGCGGCGTTGAACGCGTGGCCCGAGGACGTGCGTACGCACGCCCTGCGCCTGGCGTTCGATGACCCCGCCGGCACTGCCGACGGCTGAAACACCCCGCGCTCGCTGAGCGACCGCTTCACCTGATCACGGGCCACGGCCCGTTCCCTTCGTGCGCGCTCTTTGCTGGCTGAAACGCCCGGCAGGGCAGCGCCTTGCCCAGAGACTCCGATGAACCCTCCTGCATCTCCTGCTGCACCGGTTGCGCAGCCGCTGTGGCGCACCTATCTGGCCCTGCTGCTTCCGATGCTGCTGACCAATGCGCTGCAGCTGGCCGCAGGCACACTGGACAACATCTATCTGGGGCACCTGCTTGGCACCCAGGCCGTGGCCGCCGCCGCCGCATTCTTCCCGGCCTTCTTCCTGCTGCTGGCGCTGGTGATGGGCCTGGCGACCGGTGCGATGGTGCTGATCGGCCAGGCCTGGGGCGCCGGTCGGCCACAACAGGCGCGAGCGGTGGCAGGCAGCGCGGTGGCGCTGGTGCTGTCGTTGTCGGTGCTGGTGATGGCGGCGGGCGGCCTCTTCGCGCCGCAGCTGCTGGCAGCACTGGGTACGCCGGCACCGATCCTGGGCGAGGCCATCGCCTATGCACGCGTGCTGCTGCTGGGGGCGCCGGCCTTCTTCCTGCTGTGGCTGGCGACCGCCGTAAGCCGTGCGGTGGGCGATGCGAAGACGCCGTTGCATGCACTGCTGCTGGCCACAACAGTGGGCCTGTTGTGCACGCCGCTGCTGATCCTGGGTTGGGCCGGCCTGCCGCGGCTGGGGGCGGCCAGTGCGGCGGTCTCGGCGGTGTTCGCTTCGCTGCTGGCCCTGGTCTGGTTGCTGTGGTGCTGGCATCGTCTGGCGCACCCGCTGGCACCGGGCCATGATCTGCTGCGCGCCATCCGCTTCGATGGGGGGCTGATCCGCTCGATGCTGCGCATCGGCGTACCGTCCTCGCTGCAGATGCTCAGCCTGGCCATTGCCGAGATCGTGTTGCTGGGCTGGATCAACCGCTATGGCTACACGGCCACGGCGGCCTACGGCGCGGTCAACCAGTTGATGAGCTGGGTGCAGTTGCCAGCCATGTCGCTGGGCATCACCGCCACCATCCTTGCGGCCCACGCGATGGGCGCGGGGCGTGCGGCGCGGTTGCCGGCCATCGCCCGCACCGGCGTGCTGCTGGGGCTGACGTTGCTGGCGGCGGTGGTGATGCTGGCGATGGCATTGGCGCCCTGGCTGAGCGGCCTGATCCTGGCGGCGCCGGAGGTGCGCGAGCTGGCCACCCTGCAGCTGCGTACGGTGGTCTGGGGCGTGCTGGCAATGGGGGTTGCCGGGGTGCTGGTGGGGGTGATGCGCGGCAGCGGCACCGTACTGCTGCCGGCGCTGCTGGGCATGTCGGCGGTGCTGCTGATCGAGCTGCCGTTGGCGATGTGGTTGCAGGCGCGGCATGGGCTGGCCGGGCTGTGGTGGGCGTGGCCGCTGGGGTTGCTGGCGATGCTGGTGATGCAGTTGGCTTGCTTCTTCCGCTGGCGCCGCCGGCTGCAGACTCGGTAGTGCCGGCCGGCTGCCGGCTCTACCACGTCAGCGCCGCTGCGCCAGCAGCAGATGGAAGTGCTTTTCGCGGGCCTGGCCATCGTTGCCGGGCGCGGTTTCGCGGTGGCTGCGCCAGGCAGAAACGCCGAACCCGGCGACACGCAGCGCCAGCTCCACTGCATCCAGCTCGTGCAGCTGGAAATCGGCGGTGAACGGCAGGCTGCGCATGAAGGCGGCATCGCCGAAGGCCAGGCATAGCCGGCCCCCCCGGCGCACGACCCGCGCCAGTTCGTCCAGCACCGGCGCCAGGTCTGGCCAGAAGTACAGGGTGTTGACGGCCAGTGCCGCGTCCATCGCGGCATCGGCGATCGGCAGGGCATGGGCGTCGCCATGGCGCATCCCGCCCCGCTCGGCCAGCCCGGCGGCGGCGAGTTGCCGGTTGCCGGCCTCGACCATGGCGGTGGACAGCTCGATGCCCAGGTAGCGGCTGTCGCTGGCCTGCAGAAGCAGCGGGGCAAACGCAGCGTTGCCGGGGCCGATCTCCAGCACCCGTTCGCCAGACGTTACCGCCAGCAGACCGATCGCAGCGCGGTTGAGCGCACCGTTGCTGCGGTTCATCGATTTGGCCACCGCCTGCGCGGCGTCGCCATGGGGCTGCCGCAGCTGTGCGGCCAGGGTGGAAGCATCCAGCATCATCATCGTCCGTCGCGGAAATCTGGACGTGGCGGCGGCGGGGTCCGCCGACGACCATAGCGCTGCCTTCGCAGCTTGGGAAGTAGGGGAACCCCGCTTCAGGGTGATGAGGAAATGTCCAGCGTCGCAGTCAGTGAGATCTGGTTGTCCACAGGGGGTGTGGATTACGCGTGGGCAACTTTGTGGATAAGCGGCGACAGGCGCCACCCCCCTAGGCTGTCAAGATGGGTGGCGAAAAATTCACCGCAAGTGAGGACAGGTGAGGGAGCGGTGAAGGACCGGCGCGGCCAGTGCTGTCGCCAGCGGCGGCGCTCGCGGTAACCTGTGGGCCTTGATGCTCCGTGAGACCCCATGAAACGTCACTTCTCGATGCTGCGCGAATTCCAGCTGGCCGACTGGTTCACCCTGGCCAATGCTTTCTGCGGCACCGGTGCGGTGTTCGCCGCAATGCGCTTCCTGCAGGACGGCGAGCGCGGCTACCTGATGTTCGGCATGGCACTGATCCCGCTGGCCTTCATTTTCGACGCGCTGGACGGGCGCATCGCGCGCTGGCGCAAATCAAGCTCCACCCTGGGCCGCGAGCTGGATTCGCTGTCCGACGTGATCTCCTTCGGTGTGGCGCCCGCCGCACTGGCCTATGCCTGCGGCATGCAGGGCGGGTGGGACTGGCTGGTGCTGAGCTACTTCGTCTGCTGCGGCGTCAGCCGCCTGGCGCGCTACAACGTCACTGCCGAGGCAATGACGGGCGATGAGGGCAAAGTGACGTATTTCGAGGGCACCCCGATCCCGACCAGCCTGGTACTGGTGATCGTGCTGGCGATCGCGGCAGGCACCGGCGCCATCGGCCAGGAAATCTGGTTCGGCCAATGGCAGATCGGCCCGTGGCAGCTGCACCCGATGGTGCTGCTGTTCGCCCTGTCCGGGTCGCTGATGATCAGCAAGACCCTGCGTATTCCCAAGCCATGACCCAGCCCTGCGGAGGCCTGCGATGACCAGCTCGGCCCACGATGCCGGCAGCAGCGATTTCGAAGCCCTGGCCAGGCAGTACTTCGGCGCCTGGGGAGATGCCCTGCGCCACGCGGCGACGCCTGGCGCCCCGGCTGGCGACGGCCCGGGCAGCTGGCAGCGGCTGTTCGACGGGTGGGGCCAACTGCTGCCCGAACAGGGGCCGGGCGCGCCGGAAGACGCGGTGCGCCGGTTCCGCGAACAGGCCGGCAGCTGGTACGGCACCATGCAGGACGTGGCCGCGCGATTCGCCGGCCGCGACGCCAGCAGCGCCGACGTGGCCCAGGCCTGGCGCGAGGCGGTGCAGGGGCAGGGCGATGGCATGCTGCAATGGATGCTGCAGGGCGCTCGTGGCAGCACCCACGCCGGCGCCGCCGTGCCCGAATTCGCCGCCTGGCTGCAGCAGTTCCAGCTGCAGGCGGGCCCGTGGCTGCAGGGCCCTGCGTTTGGTCCGGGCCGTGAGCACCAGGCGCGCTGGCAGGCGCTGCTGCGCGCGCAGGAGGAATACCAGCAGCATTCGCGCGCCTACGTCGAGCAGATCAAGCAGGCGCTGGACGAGGCCTTCGCGTTGTTCGAGCAGCGCCTGGCCCAGCACGAGCAGCCCGGCAGCCAATTGACCAGCGCCCGCGCGATGTTCGACCTGTGGATCGAAGTAGCCGAAGAGGCCTACGCCAAGGTCGCCCTGTCCGAGCCGTTCCAGCAGGTGTATGCCTCGCTGGGCAACGCACAGATGCGCCTGCGCGCCGGCCTGCAGCGCGAGGTGGAACAGATGAGTGAGCGTATCGGCCTGCCGACCCGCAGCGAGATGGACGCCGCGCACCGCCGCATCGCCGAGCTGGAGCGCAGCCTGCGTCGGCTGCAGGCGCAGGTGGCGGTGCTGGCGGGTACCGCCACCGTGGATCCCGTGGCGCAGCCGGCCCCGGCGAAAGTGAAGCCGGCCGCGCGCAAGGCTGCGAAGAAGGCCGCACCTGCCAACAAGGCAGCCCTCAGCAAGGCGCCTGCAAAGAAAGTGCCCGCAACGAAGGCGCCTGCGAAGAAGGCCGCCGCCCGCACCTCGTCACGGACGCGTGACCGATGAAGGGACCGCTGGGCTTCAACGCCGACGACCTGATGCAGGAAACCCTGGCCATGCAGCGCAAGCTGCTGGAAGGGCTTACGCTGCTGCCGCAGGTGGAGGACGTGGATTATGGCGTGACCGCCCGCGAGGAAGTCTGGCGCGACGGCAAGGTGGTGCTGTACCGCTTCGTCGGCGAACAGGCGCCGACCCGGCGCACGCCGTTGCTGATCGTCTACGCGCTGGTCAACCGGCCGTACATGGTCGATCTGCAGGCTGATCGCTCACTGGTGCAGAAGCTGCTGGCGCTGGGCCAGGACGTGTACGTGCTGGACTGGGGCTACCCGGACCGCTCCGAGCGCTTCCAGACCCTGGAGGATTATCTACTGCGCTATATCGATGGCGCGGTGGACGTGCTGCGCCAGCGCAGTGGTGGACCGGTCGACCTGCTCGGCATCTGCCAGGGCGGCGTGTTCGCGCTGTGCTACGCCGCGCTGCGCCGGCACAAGCTGGGCAAGCTGATCACCATGGTCACCCCGGTCGATTTCCAGACCGCCGACAACATGCTCTCGCACTGGGCGCGGCAGGTGGACGTAGACCTGCTGGTCGACACGCTGGGCAACATCCCCGCCGATCTGATGAATGCCAGCTACCTGATGCTCAAGCCGTTCCGCCTGAACGTGCAGAAGTACGTGGGCCTGCTCGACATCCTCGATGACAAGGCCGCGCTGGAGGATTTCCTGCGCATGGAAAAGTGGATCTTCGACTCACCGGATCTGGCAGGCGAAGCGTTCCGTGACTTCATCAAGCAGTTCTACCAGGGCAATGGATTGGTGAACGGCACGGTGCGGATCGGCGAGGAGGCGGTGGATCTGTCGCAGGTGACCCTGCCGGTGCTGAACATCTACGCCGAGCAGGACCATCTGGTGCCGCCGGATGCGTCGCGCGCGATGCGCGGGCGTCTGGGCACCGGGGACTACACCGAGTCCAGTTTCCGCGGCGGCCATATCGGCATTTACGTGTCCGGTCGCGCACAGCGCGAAGTGCCGGCCACCATTGATGGCTGGCTGAAGGCACGCGACCTGTAGAGTCGAGCTTGCTCGACTGCCCTTGGGGGGATGATGACGTACCGGATTTCGATGATCCTTGCCGCACTGCTGGCGGCACCCCTGGCCCACGCCGCCCCCGGCCCGCAGGCGCAACACGAGATTGCCCAGCTGATCGCCAGCCTCGACGGTTCGCAGTGCCGGTTCCAGCGCAATGGCAGCTGGTACGACGGCAGCGATGCGCGCGCGCACCTGCAGCGCAAGTACGACTACCTGCTGAAGAAGGACGTGGTCGACAGCGCCGAGCAGTTCATCGAGCGCGCGGCCAGCCAGAGCAGCATGAGCGGCAAGCCCTATCGCATCCAATGTCCCGGGCAGCCTGAACAGATGGCTGCGGCCTGGTTCGGCGCTCGCCTGCAGGCCCTGCGCCAACGCACGCCGTAGACATGGCCGGGGTGTAGAGTCGAGCCGCGCTCGACTGCGCTTTCTGGTTCCCGAGGAGATGCCACCATGAACACCACGCCACGCACGCTGTCGCGTTCGTTGAACGACCGCATGATTGCCGGCGTGATGGGTGGCATTGCCCATCGCTTCGGCTGGAATGCCACCCTGGTACGGATCGTGTTCGTGCTGGTCTCGATCGGCTCGGCGGCCTTCCCCGGCATCCTGGTCTACCTGATCCTGTGGCTGCTGATCCCGAACGAGGCCGATTGAACGCCACCTCCCGGCCTTGGCCACTCTGGCTGCGCGCGCTGCAGGTGCTGGGCGCCGTATGGACGCTGCCCAATACGCTGATCGGCCTGATCGGTGGCCTGGCGGGCCTGCTGGGTGGGGCGACGCTGCGCTGGAGCGCCCGCGACTGTGCGCTCATCTTTGATCACTGGCCGTGGGGGCCGGGCGGGGCGATCACGCTGGGCAATGTGATCCTGCATACCGGGCACGACCTGGGCATGTCCTGCCGCACTTATGCGCATCAGGCCGGGTGGGGCGTGGAGCCGCTGATCCGGCTGGACGACCACGAGCGCGCACACGTCTACCAGTATCTGGTGCTGGGGCCGCTGTACCTGCCGGTGTACCTGCTGTGCGGCGGGGTGAGCGCGCGCAATCCGTTCGAGCGCGCGGCGGATCATTACGCCCGGTTCGGGCATGGCTGGTGGCCGTAGGTTTCCAGCCAACGGCGCAGCCCCTCGTGGCTTGGTCGCTGAATCCCTGCTTCCTGGGGGCTGGCCGGGTGGGTGG
>NZ_JAPTFX010000016.1:0-45836 GCF_030985895.1 Stenotrophomonas sp. Sm6012
GGCCGCTGGCCGGCTCTCCCTGGTGCGGGAATCGGTGCCCTTGACCCGCTCTCCCGCCGTGACCAACATGCGCCATCACCGCCGACGGATCACCGCGATGTACCGCACCCTTGCTGCTGCATTGCTCTGCGCTCTCTTTGCCGCTCCCGTCGCTTTCGCGCGTAACGTCCCCGGCGAGCTCCCTGCCCGGCTCGACGCCCAACTGCAGGCCAACCGCGAACGCTACGGTATTGCCGGCCAGGCAGTGCTGGTCGCGCACAACGGGAACGTGCTCTACCAAGGCGCCAGCGGTGAGCGCGACCCGGCCACGCATGCGCCTGCCACCGTCGATACCATCTTCGCCGCGCAGTCGATGGCCAAACTGCTGACCAGCACGCTGTTGATGCAGCTGGTGGAACAAGGCATGGTGGACCTGGATGCACCCGCCAGCCGCTATGTGCCGGACTTGCCCTCTGCATGGCAGGCGATCCCCGTGCGCGATTATCTCAACCACAGTTCCGGCATTGCCGAGTACTACGACCGGGTGGACAACCGCTGGGTCAGCAAAGGCTACAGCGGCGTGGCACCCACCCTTGCCGCCGCTCTGAAGGTGGCGGCTGCTGCACCGATGCAGTTCGCTACCGGCAGCCGCGTGCAGTACACGCAGGCCAACTACCTGGTGCTGACGGCGCTGCTGGAAGCGCACTACCGCAAGCCCTACCCGGCCATCGCTCGCGAACGCATCCTGCAACCGCTGAAGATGACCAGCAGTTCATGGGGAGCAGCCAGCGTGCCGGCGCAGCGCGCAACGGTGCCGTACATCGGCAAGGACGGCACATTGCAGCCCGCCAACGAAGATCCGTGGCCGGACTACGGCTGGGGCCATGCCGATCTGCAGACTACCGTGGGCGACATGAACCGCTTCCTGCAGGCATTGGCGACCGGCAAGCTGGTACGCACGGCGACGCTGGAAAAACTATGGCAGCCACAGAAACTGAGCGGTGGCAGCAGCAATTTCTTCTCCACCGGCTGGGACACCACCCGCAGCGATGGCTACACCCAGGTCGGCCACGATGGTGGCACCCGTGTGCGTGCGCGGCTGGCCTACAAGGACTCGCTGGCCAGCGGCTACTGGGTATTCGTGTACCTGACCAATGGCAGCGCGCGCAATGTGTGGTCCAGCACGCTGGTGGAAAGCACGATGGCGGTGGCGGCTCCGGATCAGTTCCCTCACACCATGCTGTCCGAACGACTGATCAGCTATGCACTGGACGATGCTGCGGGAGCGCCACAGGCGATGCGCCGCTGGCTGCGCGACGAGAACCGTGTTCGCACCGACGAGTTGGAACGCGCCATCAATGCGGACGGCTACGCCATTCGCGAAAGCCTCGGCGCAGGCAAGGCGTTGAAGGTATTCGCGCTCAACTCCGAGCTTTATCCGGAGTCGGCCAATGCCTGGGACAGCCTCGCCGAGTGCCACGCGGCACTGGGTGACGCGGAGACTGCCAAGGCGCTCTACGCGAAATCGAAGGCGCTCGCACAATCCAAGCCGTAGAGCCGGGTTGGTGCAACCTGTTCCGACCGGAGCACTGGGCTCGTTCGAAGCGCGCTGCAATCGACCGCGCTGTACTCCCGATCGGGACTGCGGGACAGCACGGGCATGCCCGCACTGCCCCATGCAGCCAGTGTCCGCCTACTGCTGCAACAACGCCGGCGCCAAGGCGTAGTGATCAACACAGCCTCCTGACGCTTGCAGCGACGAGGCGACCGACCTCGCAACTTCGGCTGCCGGATGTGGATCGACTTCCACGGCATCGATCTTTGCTGCCTCCCCGGGAAGTTGTTGCGCGAACCGCAGTGCCACCACCGCGTCCCGTGGGTCTCCGCCAGCGACGGGCAGCGTTGCGAAAGCCACCATCACCGAATGCCCCGCCCAGTTCGGGAAAGGATGGTCTGTTCTGCCCGGAAAGAACACCGGACAGCCAAAGGACTGTGCCAATGCGTTGCTGCCTGCATGTGCATTGCTGACCCAGGCATCCTTGTTGTCGATGGTCGCAGTGGATTGCAGCATCTCCACACGCTGGCCATAACCAACAGGATAGGCAAACAACCGCTCGGCGAACGATTTGCGATCCTGCCACGCAGGCCGGGTGAAGAACTGCCACAGTGCATTCTGGATCTGGGTGGCGGCCAACATGTCCTGATGGGTGGGCGGCGATGCGACCAAGGGCACGTTCTCAGGCAGCAGCCCCGCCTTTACCAGCACATGGCGGAAGCCCTGCAGGCATGGCATCCGCACGACCTCGTCGGCTGTCGCCAGTTTCATCTCGGCGCGCTTGTGGGCATAGGCCCAGAGCGCCAGGCCCGCATCGTGCTGCGACAGGCGCAACCCATGGATCTTCTCTGCCAGCTGGTCACATCGCACAGCGGCGGCTTCACTGCCCCGCGCCGAGATCAGATTGACGATCTCGCCGCTGGCAATCCTGCGGATATGGCCATCCAGATCCGATTCCCCTCCCAAGGTACCGTTCATCTGCGTCTTCAAAATGGTGGCAGGAAGCCAGGGGGCGTCTGGCAAAGACCGGCGAACCAGATCATCGGCAGGAACGAGCTGTGCGATCACCGTGACAGCGAGACCCTCGATAGCCCCGCCTGCGCGGGTCTGTTCTCCGGAAAAGCTCCAGACCTTTGGCTTCCGTGTCACGCCCTCGCTGATCGTGAATATCTCATCCGGCCGTTCCACCGATGTCTTCATTCCCTGCAGCAGCTGGCCCTTGAGCCCAGCCAACTGGGTAGTCACCAGCGGCGCGGTTAGTCCCGCATAGGTAGTGAGCGTCTGGATCGCCTGCATTGCCTGATCCCAAGCTTCGACATTCACCTGGGTACTGGTCAAGATTGCAGGAACCACCTGGAACCGGCTGTGCGCATTGCGGCCTACGTGGAAGCGCGGCGAAAGGTACTCGAACTTTCGCAGGTTCAATGTGCAGCTGCTGCCGAAGAACTTATTGCGTGTTTCCAGACGCAGGGGCGCCGCAGTGAACGCCGGCAACCCCGACGATGTAGGCGGCGCAACAGAAACACCGAGCAGGTGTACCCGGTCGCCCTTGAGCACATCCTTAAGATTCAAGTCCCACACGGACTTCTGCGGGCATGCGTCAAACGTCGTTCCGTCACTTCCTTCGGGAATGTAGGCGACCACCCGCATCTGTGCATAGCCGTCCTGCCGGATCGGCACGCCAGGCTCGCTGAAGCCCAGCGCGAGCCACTCTGGAGACAACGTTGTAGTACCACCATCAACCTGCCGCGCCGATGCATCGGACGCATTAACAGCAAGTATCCCAGCCAGAAGGCTGATCCAGCCTCGTGCATGCATTGCCATGCCCCCCTGTTGTTTCGCCATGTTCAATGGCCCGGGCACAACCTCCCTGCATCGGAGGTCCTGAGCTCCGAGCGTCCTGCGACCGGCCTTCCCCCGGTCGTGCGCAGTATAGGCGCGCGCGCCTTTCACTTGGCCCGGAAAGCACGGGTGACGTGGCGCCCCAGACCTGTTAACTTTCGCTCCACTTTCGTGGTTTACAGCAGTCTCGCATGTCGCTCTCGTCGTATCGCCCCACTCCGTCGCCCCTGTTCCTGGCCGTTTCCCTCGGCCTCGCCACTACCGCCCATGCCGCGCCTCAGGCCACCACGCTGGATGCGGTGCGGGTCACTGCTGCCGATGCCAGCGCCCAGGCGCGCGAGGCGCTGAAGCGCGTACCCGGCGCCAGCAACGTCATCGACGTGGCCAAGGCCGACAGCCGACTGTCCACCAGTGCCGATGTGCTGGCCTACCAGCCCGGTATCAGCGCGCAATCGCCGGGCAACGAGGGCACCAAGGTCTCCATCCGCGGCTCCGGCATCAACCGTGGCCCGGGCGCGCATGCCTCGGGTATTGCCGTGTCGATCGATGGACTGCCGTTGACCGGACCCGGCGGCACGCCCTACGAACTACTGGAACCGCTGTGGCTGTCGCGCGTGGAGGTGCTGCGCGGGGCCAATGGTTTCGAACGTGGCGCGCTGGCACTCGGCGGTGCCATCGACTACGTGAGCCGCAGCGGCCGTGATTCGGCGGGCGTGCAATTGCATTACGAAGCCGGCAGCCGTGGCTACCAGAAGCGCGGCATCAGCTCGGGCGGCGTCAGTGGCGATGTCGATTACTTCCTGGCCTACACCGATACCGAATTCGACGGTTACCAGCGTCATGCGCGCGGCGATGGCAAGGGCGCGATGGCCAACATCGGCTGGCAGATCAACCCCGACCTGCAGACCCGCTTCTTCGTGCGCTACCGCGAAACCAACCACGAAACGCCCGGGCGCCTGACCCGCGAGCAGATCCGCAACGACCCGCGCGCGGCCAACCCGGCCAACCTGGCCATCGATGCGCGCCGCCCGCAGCCGGGCAGCACGTGGGTGGGCAACGTCACCACCTTGCAGATCGATGAGGTTTCTTCGTTGCAGGCCGGGCTGGTCTATCACAGGTACCCGATGGACCTGAACGAGAGCCTGTACCGCCAGCAGCTGGACTACGCCAACCTCAATGCCACGCTGGACTATCGCCATCGCCACCGGCTGTTCGGCCTGGACAGCGAAACCAACGTTGGCCTGCGCGTCACCCACGACCTGGACGCCGACGTGCGCGAGTCGTTGCGCTTTGCCAACAACGGCTACGCCGCTGGCACGCGCACGCGCGACTTCCGCCACCACGGCACCGACAGCACCCTGCACGTCAGCAACACCCTCACGTTGAACGAGCGCCTGCGGATGCAAACGGGGCTGGCGCTGATCAACACCCGCCGTGATGTGCAGGTGACCTGGCCGAGCAGTGGCGGCCGCCTGCGCGACAACGGCTGGGACTACGCGCCTCGACTGGGCTTCACCTGGCAGCACAGCGCGCAGACGCAGTGGTTCGGCAACCTCAGCCGCTCGGTGGAGGCACCGCACCCGTGGTCGATGATCTGGGGCTCGAACCAGTACTTCGGTCCGGGCAATGGATCGTCCAGCGGCCGCCAGCGCGCGCCGGTGCCGATGCAGAACCAGACCGCCACCACGCTGGAACTGGGCGCACGTGGCGACGCTGCGCTGGGCCGCTGGGAACTGACCGGCTACTACGCACACGTGAACCACGAACTGCTTAGCGTCGAACTGCAGCCGGTGCCGAACCTGTTCATCGCCGAGAACAACGCCAGCCCCACCGTGCACCGTGGCATCGAGGCCGGCTTGGACAGCACGCTGTGGCAGGCCGCCGCCGGTCGTCTGTCGCTGCGCCAGGCGTACACCTTCAGCGACTTCCGCTACCGCCACGATGCACGCTTCGGCAGCAACCGCCTGCCTGGCCTGCCGCGCCACGCCTACCAGGCCGAACTGCGCTTCGACCATGCCTCCGGCCTGTATGCCGCGCTCAATAGCGAGTATGCGTCGCGTATCGCGGTGGATTACGCCAACAGCTACTGGGCCGACAGCCACGTGATCTTCGGCAGCCGTATCGGTTACGACGCACCCAATGGCCGCTGGCAGGCCTGGGCGGAGATGCGCAACCTCGGCAACCGCCACTACGCCGCCACGGTCACGCCGGGCTATGACGATGCCGGCAAGGACGTCGCCCGCTCGACGCCGGGCGACGGCCGCGGCATCTATGCGGGTGTGCGCTGGCGCTTTGATTGAGCCACATTCCGGCCGGGTCACTCTCCATGGCAAGGAACAGCAGCAGCCCGGGTCCGCCGGCCCGGCTCCACCGAGTGCCGCGGATCGTGCAGCATGGGCGCTTGAGAACCTGATGCAGCATGCCGGCATCCTTGCCGGGCACGCGCACGCGTAGGCGGTGTTGCGCGGATTCCACCGCAGCCACTCCTCAGCTGCGGTCGACGATCCGCGCGATGCGACCGCCTTCGAAAGCGAACTCGCTGCGCCCCTTCAGTGCCAGTTCCGCGCCTGCGCGGGGGCCGCCTGGAATGTCCTGCGCGAACACGCCACGCCAGCCGATGCTGGCCAGCGCCACGTCGTCATTGAAGGTCAACCCAAGCAACTGCTGCTCGCGCTCGAGGAACATCTGCGCCGATTGTCGTGCCAGTTCACCAAAGGCATCGATGCCTTCGGTGACCATGGTCAGCTGGCCATCACTGTGGTTCTCAAAGCGCACGTTGTGCGCCAGCACGGCCAGCATGGCGTCGATGTCGAAGCGGTTGTAGGCCTGCAGGTAGTGCTCGATCAAGTGGCGGCAGTGCGATTCGTCCATGGCGACATCCAGTCAGGGCCAGCACCGAGTCTCCCGCGACCGCGTGGCCGGATCAAGGCGTCGCCGCGGCCTTCAGCAACTGCGCAGCCACCTGGTCGAACGGGTCGATATCCTGCAGCGCGCGGCACATCGCCACCGCGCCTTCCACGCTGGCGATCACCAGGCTGGCCAGCTCACCTGCGGCAGCCGGTGCATGCCCTTCCGCAATGAAGGCCGAGGCCAGATGGCCCTGCCAGCGTGCGAACACCTCGGCGGCGGCCGCACGGGGCTGGCTGGACATCGCCTCCACCGGTTCCTCCACCGCAGCAGCCAGCACCGGGCAACCGGCACGGAAGCTGGAGCGCAGCAGGCGCTCGCGCCACATCGCCAGGAACTGCTGCAGGCCCTGCACGGCGCCGCCCTTCAGCAGCTCCACCAGCAGCGCTTCCACCTTGTCGCCGGCCATATGGGTGGCACGCGCCAGCAGCTCCTGCTTGCCGCCGGGAAAGTGGTGGTACGTCGAGCCCAGCGGCGCTTCAGCCAGCTTGGTCACCTCGCGGATGCTGGTGGCATTGAGGCCCACGCGCGCCAGCATCTGTGCCGCAGCATCAATCACGCGTTGAGGCGCATCAGAGGGTCGCGGGCTCACGGCAGGCTCCTTGCTAAGACGGTCGTCATAGATTAGCGTACCGGCCGATCTATAACAGTCGTCATAGCCATGAATCTCTGGTTCCGCCTGCTCCACCTGCTGCTGTGCAGCCTGTTCCGGCCGAAGCTGGAAGCGCCGTTCGGGGTCTCGCGGCTGCAGTTCCGGGTGCTGCCCAACGACCTGGACAGCAACCTGCACATGACCAATGGCCGCTACTGGAACATCTTCGACCTGGGCCGGCTGGACCTGATCCTGCGCATGGGCCTGGGCCGGGTGGCACTGCGCGAGAAATGGGCGCCGATCGTCGGCGCCGGCACCATCCAGTTCCGCCGCGAGCTGAAGCCCTTCCAGCGCTTCACCCTGGAAACGCGGCTGGTCGGCTGGGTGGGCTCACGCGGCATCATGGAGCAGCGTGTGCTGATCGGCGCCGAACAGAAGATCGCCACCCGCGCACTGCTGGTCACCGGCATCTACGACCGCCGCGCGCGCCAGTTCCTCGGCATGCCGAAGATGATGGAAGCGATCGGTGTGGTGGCCCCGCCGTCGCCGCCGCTGAGTGCGGCCGCCGAGGCGCTGCTGGCGGCCGATGCCGCGTTGAAGCAGGACGACGCCTGAGGCGCGTCACTCCACCTTCGGCATGTTCTTGGTCACGCAATGGATGCCGCCGCCGCCACCGGCAATCGCATCGATATCCACCTGCTCGATCACGCGGCCGGGATACAGGTCTTCCAGCAGTTCACGGCAGTAGCCGTCGGCGGCGGCGTCTCCGAACTGCGGCGCGACCACCGCGCCATTGATCGGCAGGTAGTTGATGTAGCCCATCGCCAGATCGTCGTTGTCGCGGGTATGCACGTTGTCGCGCCCGTCCAGCGGCGGCGGCAGCGTATGCACCTGCAGGCGGCGGCCATCGGCATCGCTGGCCCCGCGCAGGATCTGCAGGTGCTCGCGGGTCAGGTCGTAATCATAGGAGTCCGGATCGTTGTCGAGGTTGGCGATCACCACACCCGGACGCACGAAGCGCGCGTAGAAGTCCACGTGTGCATCGGTGATGTCCTCGCCGGCGATGCCGGGCAGCCAGATGATCTTGCGCAGGCCGAGGTGGTGCTTCAGCTCGGCTTCGATATCCGCGCGCGACCAGCCTGGGTTGCGGTTGCGGTTCACCCAGCAGCTCTCGGTGAGGATGGCGGTGCCATGGCCATCGACTTCGATACCGCCGCCCTCGCCCACCAGGTCACTTTCCAGCAGCGTTGCGCCGGTTACCTGCGCCAGCCAGGGTGCCACCGCACCATCGTTGCGCGCGCTCTGCTTGCCACCCCAGCCGTTGAAGTTGAAGTCGACCAGGCCCAGCCCGCCCCGGCCGTTGGTGACGAAGCAGCCGCCGTAGTCGCGCACCCAGATGTCATCCAGCGGCACCTCGAGGAACTCGATGTTGTCGCGGCCGCAGCGATCCTGCGCCTGCTTCAACTGCGCCGGGCGGCACAGCACGCTGACCGGCTGATGGCGGGCGATGGTGCGCGCCAGCCTCGCCACGGCGGTGTTCACCGCATCGGCCTGCGCGCCCCATACCCGCGGCTGCGCGGCGAAGGCCAGGAACACCCGCTCCTGCGGGCCGTGCTCGTCCGGCATGCGCCAGATGCCTGCGCCCGGGCCTGCCGCTGCCACGCGACCCGGCAGGCCGGCCAGACCCAGGGCGGCCAGGCCGCCAAGACCGGCGGCGCCCGCCAGCTGGGTGAGGAAGTGACGTCGGTTGCTCATGACAGGCTCCAGGGCCGGTGTGGGATGGACGCTATGCTGCGCTTGCCGACCCATAAGAACAAACGATAGATTCAGCCATCATCTGAACAGTTCTGCTTATCTGAAATGCTCAAGCACTGGCCACCGCTGAACGCCCTGCGGGGTTTCGAAGCCGCCGCCCGGCTCGGCAGCTTCCATCGCGCGGCCGAGGAACTGCACCTGAGCCAATCGGCCATCAGCCAGCAGATCCGCGGCCTGGAAGACGCCCTGCAGCAGCCGCTGTTCTTCCGCCAGGGCCGCAGCGTCACCCTCACCGACGCAGGCCTCGATCTGCTGGAAACCACCCAGTCGCTGCTGCGCCAGCTGGCCAGCGGCATCCGCCGGCTCGATCAGTACCGCAAGCCGAATCAACTGATCGTCAACACCAGCCCAGCCTTTGCTCGCCATTGGCTGGTGCCGCGCCTGGCCGACTTCCACCGCCTGCATCCCGACGCCGACCTGTGGCTGCTGACCAGCGAGGAAGCACCCGATATGACCACGCAGACGCTGGACGTGGCGGTGCGTGATGACCTCGACTCACAGGCGCAGTGCCAGCATCGGGTGCTGCTGCGGGACCGCCTCTACCCGGCCTGCCATCCGACCCTGCTCGCCACGCCCGTGCGGCAGCGCCTGACCCTGCATGGCGAGCGCGAAATGGATTGGAGCCAGTGGCAGGTACAGGGCGGAGCGGACGTGGGCCAGCGCCGCGAGGGCATGAACTTCTCCGAGCCCGGCCAGCTGCTGGATGCTGCGTGCCAGGGGCTGGGCATCGCACTGGTGAGCGAGCTGCTGGCCGCGCGCGCCTGCGGGCAGGGGCTGCTGCAACCGCTGGATGATGCACGCGTGCGCGGCCCGCGCTGGAGCTGGCTGGTGCATGAGGACAGCGCGGCAGATCCGCTGGTGATCAGTTTCTGTGAGTGGTTGCTGGCGAGTCTGCCTGATCCAGCGCGCGCTTGATCGCCGCCTCGGCCAACGGCGCCATCACCGCATACCCCTTCGCGGTGGGATGCACGCCATCGTCGGCCAGCTGCGGGTCGAGGCCACCGGCCGCATTGGCCATCGGTGTGTGGTAGTCCAGATAGGTGAGCTGCTTCGCCTCTGCATAGCGCTCCAACGCCGTATTCAATGCGCGCACCTTGGGCGCAGGCGTCATGCCCGGCATCCACGGGTAGTTGCTGACTGGCAGCACCGAGGCCAACACCACGCGGATGCCATGCACTTGCGCCAGATCCACCATCGCGTGCAGGTTGTCCTCGATCATCGCCTGCGTGGTCGGCCCGGTGTTGCCGGCGATGTCGTTGGTGCCGGCCAGGATCACCACCACCTGCGGCTTCAGCGCCAGCACATCCTGCGGGAAACGCAGCAGCATCTGCGCCGTGGTCTGGCCACTGATGCCGCGGTTGAGCCACCCCCTGCCCGGAAAGAACGGGGTAGTGCCTTCCCTGCCCCAACCTTCGGTAATCGAATCACCGAAGAACACCACGCGTGGTTGACCGGGCGCTGCCGCAGGCAGCTGTGCGTTGGCGTCGCGATAACGCTGCAGCTGCGGCCAGTCGGCCAGTTGCTGCTGCATGAAGCGCACTTCGTCCGGGCGCAACTGTTCAACAGGCTTGACCAGCAACGGATTGACCGCCGCCTGTTCGGCCGCCTCCAGTGGCGTGCTCAGCGCCATGACAGCGGTGATTGCAGCGGCAAGCAGCACGGGTCCGCGCATGCGTGGTTCTCCAGATGACCAGACCCGCAGTCTAGCGCTGTGCACAAGGCTCAGCGCGCAGCGGTGCGCGCCGCCACGCCGGTCACCTTCGCCGGCATCCACATGCCCGGCGTCCAGCCGCTGGCGGCCAGGATGGCCTTGGGATTGTCCTGCTGGATCAGCGCTCGCACTGCGTCACGCTTGTCCCTGGCCTGCAGGTAATAGGCCTTGGCGATGCGGTAACCGACCCAGTAGCCCAGGTCGTAGGGCTCCTGCGAACCGGGCGTGTAGTTGTACAGCCACGGTGACAGGTCGGTGCTGTCCAGGTCCAGTGCGAATGCGCTTTCGATATGCACTTCGCGGCCGCGTGTCCACGCGGCGTGGCGGCCATTGCCAACGTTGCCGGAAATCAGTTCGGTGATGAACTCGGCGATGCCCTCACCCAGCGACACGCGCAGTACCGTCGCATGCGGATCGCCCGGCTCGAAGTCGGTCAGCCCGGTCTGCTGGACGTGCACGTACTCATGCGCGATCACGTGCACGAAGCGGTCCTGCACATTGGGATTCATGAAATCCGCCGCACACAGCGCTTCCAGGCCGATGATCACGCCACTTTTCGAGGTCAGCCCGACCGGCCTGCCGCGCCCCACTGCGATGGTCACCGGCGGGAACCGGGTCTGCGGGTAGATCGCCTGCAGGTTGGCGAATACGCGCGTCAGGCGCTGCTTCACCACCGGCAGCTCGGCCAGGCAGTTTCGTCCCTGTGCATACAGCTCGGGCTGGGCGGCCATGGCTTCGGCAATCCGTTCGGGAGTAACCCGCCGCGCCTTGGCCAACTCCGCCAGCCCTACCGAGCCCTCGGCCATGTACCCACGCAGCTGTGCAACGCTGGGCTTGCCGCCGGCAGCGTCGTACAGCGCGTAGAAGCGGGTGACATCCTCGATGAGGATCTGCGGCGCGGCCGGCTCCGCCGCCATGGCCATGCCAACCGCCCCGGTACAGGCCAGGGCCAACAGGCCGCGCAGGATCATGAACATCGCTCCGTCCTTGGTGGAGTGCATGCGAAGCGCGCAATCTACCACTCTGCCCGGCCCACCGCAGCAGGCGGGTGCGGCCGTTCCGGCGCTGTGCCAGACTCGCCTCGGCACCTGCCACGGATGATGGAGCACCGCACGATGATGATCGTCCCCGCGTACTGGGCCGAAGCCCGCCTGCAGGCCCGTTTCCGCGGCCGGCCGGTGGTCGTGCGCCGCTTCGGCTGGTCCGACGAAGGCCCGGCCGAGGCCCAGGGGCACGCCGACCGGCGTGCCAATGAAGCCCTCAACGCCATCCTTGCCGGGCAGGCACTGCCGCGTCGTGAGGTGCGCAGCAACTACGGTGTGGAAGGCGTTCCGATCCGCGAGCAGATCGTGCGGCGCGACGGCGATGTCATCATCACCCGCAACAGCTACGGTGCGCTGTGCCTGAACTCCCCGGACGTGCTGTTCGCCGACATCGACCACGCGCCGCCCCCGGCAGGTTGCGTGATGCCCGCCCTCATCGCGGCGGTGCTGCTGTTTGCCGGCGCCATCATCGGCACCCTGCTCTGGCACTGGCTGGTGGGACTGGTGCTGGGCGTGGCGGCAGTGGTGCTGGTGAATACCGCGCTGCTGATGCAACGCAGGCGCCGACTGGCCGCGGCCGGTGGCGCCGAGGGAGTGGCCCTGCAGCGGGTCGCGGCCTTCAGCGAGCAGCATCCGGATTGGCACCTGCGCGCCTACCGGACACCGGCCGGACTGCGCGTGCTGGCCATGCACGCCACGTTCCCACCCGAGGACGAACAGCTGCAGGCGTTCTTCAAGGCACTGGGCGCCGACACCCTGTACGCGCGCATGTGCCGGTTGCAGCATTGCTTCCGCGCACGGCTGACACCCAAACCCTGGCGCGTCGGCCTGAAGTACCGCATCCGTCCACCGGTGGCCGCGTGGTCAGCCGAGCAGGCCAACAACCCGGACCGCCTGGCCTGGATTGCCGACTACGAGAAGAAGAGCGCTGGCTTCGCCGCCTGCGCCTATCTGCGCAGCTTTGGTGATACCACGCGGACCCACGCCAAGGCCGAACATGTGCGCGACCTGCATGATCGCCTGTCGCACGCGCTGGACCGGCTGCCACTGGCCTGAGCGCCGCAGACGCTCAGTCAGCGCCCTGCACGAACGGCTGCCCTGCCAGGGTAGTGCCCAGCCGCATCGCGACCTGCTGATCGCCCTTCTCAAAGGTCGTTGCACACTGCTTTCCGCCCTTCTGGCATCCAACTTCCGGAAAGCCCTCCAGCGATTCCGGCGCGCCCTGCAGCGGCTTCACCTGCCATCCCGCAGCATCCAGCAGGCGCTTGGCCTTGGCGTAGGGCATACCGGCGATGATCCCCAGCTGCACCAGCTCGGTGGGCAGTGGCTGCGCACCTGCAGTCGAGACCAGGACCAAGGACAACGTTGCAGCAACAAGGATGGCTTTCATTGCACCGACCCGGGACGAACTCACAGGGTCAGCCTAGCTCATTTGCCTGACGCGGGAATGTGCCGGTAACACGCCGTTACCGAGCCTCCACAGTTGATTGCAGTGCACGCCTGATCGATCACTCTGCGCGCCGTCTGCGCCAGGCACCACAGTCCAGCGACTCCAGTGCGAGGTCACTGCGCAACCGGTCCTGCAGCCACCCCATCTGGAATCGACTGCGCGTCGCGTCGCCGTCCGGCAACAGCGCATTCACCGCTTCGCTCAATGCCGGGCGCCACTCTTCCTGCGCGCCGGCCAACACCTGTTGATCGAACTCCGCCGACGGCAGGCGCTTCCAGGGCAGCATCATCGTCGCCTGCGATGTCGATACCAGTACGACATCCGGGCGTCCCGGCCGGGTCACCACCACGGTCATCATCGGGTAATCGTCGGTCCAGAGACCTTCAACATGGCGTGCGACACGTGCCTGCAGGCTCAAGGTGGCCAGCGCCTGGCGGGCGAACGCACGCTGCTGGACGAACGAGCATGCGCCCGGCTGCAGGCTGCGCAGCCGCGGGTCCAGCCCCAGTATCGCGGCCCGGTCGAGCCGCGAACTGATCAGATTCACTGTAGCTTCCCGGGTCAGTGGTGCTGCCTGCAGCGCGGCCTCGAAGGCCGCCATGGCGTCGACCGGCAGCAGCTCAGGCAGGCGCGCCTTCACGTCAGGCGCATCCACCACCTGCACACGGGTGGTCATGCCATAGGCATCGCGCTGGATGAGCCAGCGCTCCGACACCGAACCCCAGCCAGACCAGTCGTACGTCACGTGCACGCTCAGCCGTGGCGGGACCGCCATGGCAACCGGAGAGACCAACAGCGCAGCCAGTGCCAGCAATCCAGTCTTCATGAGGCCTCCCCATCCCTTTCAAACAGCAGCCCAGCGTAGGACCGGTTCCACCGGATGCAGAAGGCCGCCCGAAGGCGGCCTTCTGCAACGCCGTCGAGCAGGCTCGACGCTACTTGGCATTCTTCACGTAGGTGTCGAACCAGTTCAGCATTTCCGACACCAGCTGCTCGTTCGATTCCAGCGCGGTGTACCAGTGCGGTTCGTTCGGCAGCATCACCAGGCGGGTGGTACCGCCGTTGCCACGGATGGCCTGGTACAGCTTGCGCGACTGGAACGGTTCGGTACCCGGGTTGGCGTCGTCCTCGCCGTGCACCAGCAGCAGCGGCAGCTTGATCTTGTCGGCGTAGAAGAACGGCGAGGCCTTCAGGTACACGTCCTGCGCCTGCCACACCGAGCGGCGCTCGTTCTGGAAGCCGAACGGGGTGAAGGTCTTGTTGTACGAACCACTGGTGGCCACGCCCGCCTTGAACAGGTTGGTGTGGGCAATCAGGTTGGCGGTCATCAGGCCACCATGGCTGTGACCGGTCACGCCGATGCGGTTACGGTCAACCACGCCCATGTCCACCGCCTTGTCCACCGCCGCCTTGGCGTCGGCTTCCAGCTGCTCCAGGTAGGTGTCATAGGCGTTCTTCGGGTCGCCCACGATCGGGAACGAGGCGTTGTCGATGATCGCGTAGCCGGCCAGCAGCATCAGGCGGTACGGCTGCAGGCGGGTGAAGGTCTGCTGCGAACCGGACACCTGCCCGGCCTGTGCGGCGTTGGCGAAGTCGGCCGGGTAGGCGTACAGGATCGCCGGCACGCGCTGTCCTTCCTTGTAACCCGGCGGCGTGTACAGGGTGAACGACAGGTCCACGCCATCGGCACGCTTGTAGGTCACCAGCTGCTTCTTGATCTGGCGCACTTCCGGGGTCGGGTCGACCAGTCTGGTCAGCGCAGTGGCGCTGGAGGCGAACTGCGCCTCGCCGGCCTTCGCATCGGCCACCGCCTCGCCCTGCTGGCGGATGAAGGCATTCGGCGGATCGATCACCGACTGGTGCCAGGTCAGGTAGCGGCCCGGCGTGGCGCTGAAACCGAGGAACTGCTCGTAGGCATCGGCACTGCTGCGGAACAGGCGCTCGCTCTTCAGCGTGCCCAGGTCCAGGCGGTCGAGGAACGGGCGGTCGCCCTGCGGTGAAGCGCCACGGCCGCTGAGGAATACATGGTTGCCTTCACGACGCACGACCTGCGCGCCATTCGGCAGGCGGGTGAAGACCAGGTTGCCGGGGTTGCCATACAGCTCATCGCTGGACATGTCCCACAGCAGGCGGCCTTCCTTCTTCGGCTGGTCCACATCGACGATGCGGGTCTGCATCCAGTGGCGGTTCTCGTCGTTCTCGTACTGGAAGGCCACAGCCGCATCGGCGGTCCACGCGAAGCCTTCGAAACGCTGCGCGCTGCGGGTGATTTCGGTCGGCTTGCCGTTGAACGGGGCCTTCAGCATCAGCACGCGATCACGGTGCGGCACGTTGACCTTCCAGTCGCCCTTGTCCAGCGCTTCGGCATAGACCAGGGTGGCCGGGTCGGTAGCACGCCAGTCGAAACCGCGCGGGCCTTCCGGCACGCCGTGAACCGGCACACGGTCGGCCAGCGGCAGGCTGGCGATCGGGGTGGCCTTGCCGCTGGTGATGTCCAGCACCGCCACGTCGTTGGCGAAGCGCTGGTAGGTCACCGCATGCGAATACGGGGCCTTGATCGACTCGGTCAGCACATGCACGCCATCGGGTGCGGCGCTGACCTCGTTGAACAGCGCCGGCTGCCCGACCGGACGCACGCTGCCAGCGGCGGTATCGACCACGGCCAGCTGCGAAGCGCCGTAGTAGGCGAACAGCTTTTCGTCATGCACGCTGGTCAGCGTGTCGCGCGCTTCATAGGTGCTGCTCTCGCCGCTGCTGCCCAGCGATTCCTGCGCATCCGGGCCGGTCGGCACGCCGCCATTGGACGGCGCCGGGCCCTGGTTGGGCGGCACCAGCTTCACCAGCAGGTTCTGGCTGCCGCCCAGCCACTGCACGGTGTTGCCGAAGATCGGGTTCAGCTGCACGTTCGGCACCTGCTTCACCTGGCCGGTGGCGGCATCGCCCACCCACAGCTGCACGCTGGTGTCCACCGCATTCTGGAAGGCGAAGTGGCTGCCATCGGCCGACCACAGCGCGCCGGTGGCGCAGCCCTGCGGCAGGTTCACCTTGGTTTCCTTGCCGCTGCCGATATCGACCAAGGTGAAGTCGGCCACGCAGGCCGGAATGCCGTAGCCGCCGGGGGTGTCATGGCGGCTGCGGTTCTTCGGCTCCAGGCGCACGCCGGCCAGCTTCAGATAGGGCTGGGCCACGCGGCTGATCGACGGATAGGTCTGCGCGGTGGTCAGCAGCAGGCGCTGGCCACCCGGTGCCACGTTCGGCGCCGGCGGAGGCGGTGCCTTCAGCACGTTGAGCAGGTGTTCCGGCGGCTTCGCGTAATCGGCAAGCGCCGGGCCAGCGGCCAGCAGGCCGACGGTGGCAACGGCAACGGCCGCCGCCAGAGAGGTTCGACGGATCAGCATCCTTATCCCCTGGGGTGTGAATGGGTGCCCGAAGACGGGCAAGGGCCCGAATCTAGCACCGCAGGGGCTGTAGTGAATGGGCCGGAAGGACTAGTGGCCGGATGGGGCAAAGTGAGCCACGCCCGGTCAGGCCGGCAACGGTCCGGTACCTGCCAGGCGTGGCCTGTCATCACTGCTGCGCGTGCAGGTCCCAGGTGGCCAGGTAGTCCGGGTCGACCACGATCATGCCGCTGTTCCGCATCCGGTACTCACCGGGCTCGGCTCGCTGGTACTGGTCGAGCATCGGTGGCAGGTAGCGCTCATGACCATCATCTTCATCGGCCAGCACCACGCCTTCGTCGGCACTGATGCGCAGCACGGTGCCCGCGTACTGTTCCAGACCCTGCACCTGGCCGTCGCCACCATAGCGGGTGACACCGACCAGTACGAGCTTGCCGATCATTTCCTCGGCCTTGGCATCGTCCAGGGGCGGCAACATGGGATTGAATTCGTCGTTCATCGGTGCACCTCCAAAGCCTGTGGGGACATCGTGGATTCGGCGGCCGCCCACGTTGCCACTGCCGGCGGCAACGCAGGGATTCATCTCGGGGCGCAACTCTCTGGATCGCAGGACCCACCGGGCAACGCCGGGGGCGCGAGGTGTGAACGGTGTCTGCAGCTGCGGGGGCGGCCATCCGTGCCGGTGCCGTGACCGTGTCAGGCCAAGGTCAACACCACGCGTTGCGTTGCATGCAGGGTGAAGCGTGACAGCTGCACTGTAGCGGCATGACGGCCTCCTGTTGAAGGTCACACGCGGGCGTGTTGCTCCGTTGGAACGAATGCTGCCACTGCGCGCGGAAGGACGAAGTGAAGATTGCCGGCGGCCCGTACAAGGCGATTCGCGCGGTGCCCGTTCATCAAGCTGGCGCCCCGTTCCGCTGCGGCGCGTCTCCCGCGGCGCCACGCTAGAATGCGCGCATGCGCACCGTACATGCCCTCCGCTACATCACCCCGCTGCGGGAAGGTGGCTCCCTGCCCGCCGTGGTCGAGACCGACGACGACGGCATGGCCGTGCTGAAGTTCCGTGGTGCTGGCCAGGGACCGAAGGCGCTGATCGCCGAGCTGATTGCCGGCGAGATGGCGCGCACGCTGGGCCTGCCGATTCCGGAGATCCTGTTCGTCGAACTGGACCGCGAATTCGCCCGCACCGAGCCGGACCCGGAGATCCAGGAACTGATCCGTGCCAGCGAGGGCCTGAACCTGGGCCTGGACTACCTGCCCGGCGCGATCAACTACGATCCGGCGGCAATGCCCGTGGATGCCGACCTGGCCTCGCGCATTGTCTGGTTCGATGCGTTCACCAGCAATGTCGACCGCACCACGCGCAATCCCAATCTGATGGTGTGGCATCGAAACCTGTACCTGATCGACCACGGTGCGGCGATGTACTTCCATCACGATTGGGCCAACGCCGGCGATGCCTGCGAGAAACCCTTCGTGCTGATCCGCGACCATGTGCTGCTGTCGTTCGCCAGCCGCATCGCCGAGGTGGATGCCGAGCTGGCCGCCCGCCTGACCGATGCCGAGATCGAGCGCATCGTCGGCCTGGTGCCCGACAGCTGGCTGGTCAACGAGCCGGCATTCGACAGCCCGCAGGCCTATCGCCAGGGCTACATCGACTATCTCAAGCACCGCCTGAAGGTGCGCGCGGTATTCGTGCAGGAGGCCATCCGTGCCCACGCTGCACACGTATGACTATGCGGTCATCCGCGTGGTACCGCGGGTGGAACGCGAAGAGTTCATCAACGTCGGGGTGATCGTGTCCTGCCCCGGCGCGCGTCATCTGGAAGCGGCCGTCGAGATCGATCCGGCACGCCTGCACGCGTTCGCCCCGGCGCTGGACCAGGAGGCGCTGCAGCAGTGGCTGGATGCGATCGTGGCGATCTGCCGTGGCGACGCCAGCGCCGGGCCGATCGCGCAGCTGCCGACACGCGCGCGCTTCCATTTCCTCACCGCCAAGCGCAGCTCGATCGTGCAGATGTCGAGCACGCATGTGGGTCGTACTGCCGATCCTGCGGGGGTGGTGGAACACTTGATGACGAAGATGGTGCGGGTGCCGCGCTGATGCGGCCGTCTCTCACTTCTTCGCGCGCACCCTCTGCCAGGCAATGAGCGCACAGGCTGCTGCAGCAGCAATCAACACCCACCCGGCTGCCGCCTGTCCATGCAGGTAGCCTTGTGCATACGCAGCGCTGGCACCTTCGCTGGCCATCGCCGGGACACCCTTGAGTATCACCTGCATTCCGCGCAGCAGGAGTACCATGCTGGCGACCAGACACACCACGGGAAGGAATCGGCTCATGGACCGATTCTGGTCCGCCACCTGCCCCAGCGTCAACATCACTGCAGCACAGTCGCTCGGGCCTACAGCGGCACTCTTCGCGCGATGTAGTTGACCACGTTGCTGATCGCATCCGGATCGACATTGGCCAGGCCAACGATCACACAGCCCTGCGCGGGCAGCACCACGATGGCACTGTTGGATCCGGGCGCACCGCCTTCGTGGCCGTACTGGTGTTCCCTGCCCTCGCCCTGCACCACGAAGCCGAATCCGTACCAGCCCTTGTGGTTCTGCGCCGTGGTGGCCTGTTGCAGCAATACAGGTGAGACCAGCTTTCCACTACGCAATGCCTCGGCAAACGCCACCATGTCGCTTACCGTGCTGTAGCCACCACCGGCTGACATGCCACGCCAGGGCAGCGACTTCGTTTCACGGACCCATTGCCCATCCTGCTTCGTGTAGGCGACGGCACGCTGCTGAACGCTCACTGTTTCCGGCTCGAAGCCGGTGCCGGTCATACCGGCCGGGCGCAGGATGCGGTCCTGCACATAGACGTAGTACGACTGCCCTGAAACCGCTTCGATGATACGCCCCAGTACGATGAAGCCGTAGTTCGAATAACTGTCCTGGCTGCCGGGCGCGAACTGCGGCGCATCCTTGGCAAAGCGCTGCACGTAGTCATCCAGCGTCTTCAGCGACGCAGAATACTGTTCGAAATCATCGCCGAAGAAATCACCCAGGCCACTGGTATGTGACAGCAGATGACGTACGGTCACGTTGTTGGCGACGGCCCTGTTCGGATAGCCCGGCAGGTGCTTGCCGATCGTGTCATCGAGACTGAGCCTGCCATCCTGCACCAGCTGCAGAATGGCCACTGCGGTGAACATCTTGTTGGAGGACGCAAGGCGGAACTGCGTACCCACGCCCACTGGAATGCCAGCGGTGCGATCGGCATCGCCACCGCGCCAGTCCAGCAGCACCTGGCCGTTCTGCACCACCTGCAACGCCCCCGACAGCGCGTCCCGCGCCCGCAGCGCCTCGAGTTTTGCCGCAGTATCGGCCATCAGGACAGGCAAAGCCACCCGCGCTGGCTTGTACTTGTCCGGCGTTTCAGCGCCCTCAATCTGGAACTGCTTCACGTGCGCAGGATTGGCCGGATCCATGACGGCCGTCACCCGCATCGCGCGCTCGTTCAACTGGCCCATCACCAACAGCCTCGCCCGGCTGGACGCGCTCTCGAGTGTTTCCAGAATGCTCAGCGGGCCTGTGCTCTCGCGGAACTCGAGATAGTCCCTGGGAGTGCTGCCCTCCTGCTTCGCATATCTGTCGGCGAATGCCTGCAGACCCTCGAGGCTGCCCGCATTGAAGGCCGCAAGCCAGTCATCGATGACATTCTGCGCACGTGGATGCGAATGCTCGAAAGATGTTGCGGCAACTGCCGGAGAAGCCGAGGCGGTCACCAGGACCACGCAGGCCAGCGCATTGCAGAGAACCAGGCGTCCAACAGCCCTCATGGCAGTTCCTTTGCAGGTATCCCTGGACGCATCCTAGACGATGGATCGGCCCGCCGCATCCACGCCAGGGGCTCTGCCACAACACTTCAGCGGTGACGTTGAATGCTTCGATGCGCTGCCATCCACTCAGCGCGTTGGGTGGAAAGCGCACAACACGTTGCGGCCCTGAAGTGGCGTGAGGGCGTGATCCTTCGCAGTAGACAGGAACAATGCTGACCGATGGCCGCGCTACCGCCGCGCCATGCTCTGCTCGCTGAACCGCGCCACGCAGAAATCCACGAAGCTGCGCAGCTTGGGCGTCACCTGGCGGTCGCGCGGGTACAGCAGATGGATCCAGGTCGACACCGGCTCGAACGTCGGCAGCACTTCCACCAGATCACCGCGTGCGAGCGCCGCCGAGAGCATTTCGTAGGGCTGCAGGATCAGCCCCAGCCCGCCGACGGCCGCCGTCAGCAGTGGCTCGGCCTGGTTGACCATGAAGCGGCTGGACACCGGCACGGTCAGCACGCTGCCCTCGGGATCGCGGAAGCTCCAGCGCGTGCGGATGATCGAATGCGCGAAGCCCAGGCACTCGTGACGGCTCAGATCGGTTGGATGGACAATGGCCGGGCGCGAGGCCAAGTATGCCGGCGATGCGCACAGCACCAGCGGATACGGCCCCAGCCGTCGCGCCACCAATCCACTGTCGGCCAGGTCACCGGTGCGGAACACCAGGTCGTAGCCGTCTTCGACGATGTTGACCAGGCTGTTGGACAGGTTCAGATCGACCTGCACGTCCGGGTAGTCCTGCATGTAGGCCACCACCACCGGGCCCAGCGCATGCACGCCGAAGGTGACCGGTGCGCTGATGCGCAGACGCCCCATCGGCCGGCCGCGTGCCACCTCGGCCAGCTGCTCGGCGCCCTCCACCTCTTCAAGGATCACCCGCGCCCGCGCCAGGAAGGCCTGGCCGAAGTCGGTCAGGCTCTGCTTGCGCGTGGTGCGGTTGAGCAGGCGCACGCCCAGGTGCTGCTCCAGCGCCTGGATGTGCTTGCCGACCAGTTGCGGCGACAGGTCCAACGCGGCGGCAGCGGCGGCGAAGGAGCCGACTTCTGCCACCTTGGCGAAGGTCCGGAGGGGAACGACCAGGTCCATTGCAAACAGATTATTTCCAATGAAATGCCAGATTACCTCTTATTCTGGACGCAGGCCACGTGCATAGTGGCCGTCACTTCCCCGCCGGCCCGACCGCCGGCCCCTCACTGGAGCCCCCATGAGTCAGGTTGTCCGCATCCACGAGTATGGCAATGCCGATGCACTGCGCATCGACGACATCGACGTTCCCGCCCCCGCCGCCGACGAAGTCCAGATCCGGGTCAAGGCCATCGGCCTGAACCGCGCCGAGGTGATGTTCCGCAACGGTGCCTACCTGCAGCAAGCGCAGTTCCCCAGCCGTCTTGGCTACGAGGCGGCCGGCGTTGTTGAAGCCATCGGCAGTGCAGTGAGCGGCTTCGCTGCAGGCGATGCGGTCAGCGTGGTCCCGCCGCTGGATATCGCCCGCTGGGGCACCTACGGCGAGCTGGCCAATGTGCCGGCGCGGCTGGTGGTCAAGCATCCGCAGGCACTGGATTTTGAAACAGCCGCCGCAGTGTGGATGCAGTACGTCACAGCCTGGGGCGCACTGCTGGAACAGGCGCATCTGGCCACCGGGGATTCCGTCATCATCACCGCCGCCAGCAGCAGCGTTGGCCTCGCCGCCATCCAGATCGCCAATGCCGTAGGCGCCACGCCCATCGCGGTAACGCGTGGCCCGGGCAAGCGCCAGGCCCTGCTCGATGCCGGTGCCGCCCATGTCATTGCCACCGAGGAACAGGATCTGGTGGCCGAAGTAGCGCGCATCACCAATGGCGCCGGTGCCCGCGTGGTGTTCGATCCGATCGGTGGCCCGCAGTTCGTGCCGCTGACCGAAGCGATGGCGCGTGGCGGCATCCTGCTGGAGTACGGCGCGTTGAGCAGCGAACCCACGCCGTTCCCATTGTTCAACGTGTTGGGCAAATCGCTCACGTTGAAGGGCTATCTGTATTCGGAAATCGTCTCTGATGATGCGGCGTTGACCCGTGCCAAGGCGTTCATCGTCGATGGCCTGGACAAGGGCACGCTGGTGCCGAAGATTGCCAGAGTGTTCCCGTTCGCGCAGATCCAGGACGCACATCGTTACCTGGAATCGAACGAGCAGATCGGCAAGGTGGTAGTGACGGTTTGATCGATCATCAGGGAGCGCGGGCGGCGACCGGCCGCCCCGGTTCCGGCAGCGCATAGGCCATCACGTAATCGCCGCTCGGGGTTTCCATGAAATGGTGGCCGCCGGCCATGATCACCACATACTGGCGCCCGCCCTGCTCGTACACCATCGGGTTGGCCTGCCCGCCCGCCGGCAGCTTGGCATGCCACAGTTCCTTGCCGGTCTTCAGGTCGATGGCACGCAACAGGTCATCGGTGGCGGCAGCGATGAAGATCAGGCCACTGGCGGTCACCACCGAACCGCCGTTGTTGGGCGTGCCGATCTCGATCGGCAGGCCCGAACGGATGCCGAACGGTCCATTGCCACGGGCGCTGCCGAACGGTCGGTCCCACAGCAGCTTGCCGGTGCGCAGGTCGATGGCCCGGATGCCGCCATACGGGGGTTGCTTGCAGAGCAAACCGGTGAACGGCAGCCGCCAGCCGGCATTGACCTGGATGGCGTACGGCGTGCCCACCTGCGGGTCGCCCGCACCTTCGGCGCCGCCCTTGTCGAACCGGATCTTCTCGCGTGGCAGCCAACCCAGCCGGTCGGCCTCGGCACGCGGCACCAGCCGGTTGTAGTTGGGCATGTCGTTGTAGTTGGCCACGACCACGCCGCGACGGGTATCGATGGACACGCTGCCCCAGTCCGAGCCGCCGTTGTAGCCGGGGTACTCGATGGAATGACGATCACTGCTCGGCGGTGTGTAGAAGCCTTCGTAGTACGCCTTGCGGAACTGGATGCGGCAGACCAGCTGGTCGATCGGGGTCAGCCCCCACATGTCGCGCTCGGTCAGGTCATGCTCGCGGCGCAGCGTATGGTACAGCGAGAACAGCTGGGTGGGTGAGCGCTGTTCTGGCTCGACACCGCCGACAGGTACCTTGCGCTCTTCGGCGGCGCTCAGCAGCTGGCCGTTGCGGCGGTCGAGGATGTAGATGTCGCCCTGCTTGGTCGGCAGCAGGATCGCCGGCACCTTGCCGGCTGCCGTCGGATAGTCGATCAGGCTGGCCTGCGAGCCCAGGTCGTAGTCCCAGACATCCTTGCGTACCGCCTGGAAATGCCACGCCGGCTTGCCGGTGGCCACATCGATGGCCACCAGCGAGGTCGCGTAGCGGTTCTGGTTTTCCGTGCGCGAACCACTCCAGTAGTCGCCGGCCGAATTGCCCAGCGGCAGGTAGACCAGCCCCAATGCCTCGTCACCGGTCGCGGTGGTCCACATGTTCGGCGTGCCACGCGTATAGGTCTGTTCGCGCGGCGGCAGGCCGCTGCGATCGGGCTGGTCCATGTCCCACGCCCAGCGCAGCTTGCCGGTGATCGCGTCGTAGGCCTGGATCACACCGGACGGTGCATCGCGACGCTGCCCGTCCAGCACCTGGTGGCCGGTGACGATCACCCCGCGCACGATGGCCGGCGGCGAAGTGATCGACACGTATCCCGGCGGTACCTCGCCCATGCCCAGGGTGATGTCGACCTGGCCGTTGTTGCCGAAGTTGGCGCAGGGCCGGCCGCTGTCCGCATCCACCGCGATAAGGCGGCCGTCCAGCGTGCCTTCGATGATGCGCGCCCAGCAGGCCGGATGGCTGCCCATCGCAGCACTTCGGGTCACGCTGGGCGGTGGCTCTGGCAGTGCCAGATCGGCAGCGACATCCGCCAGTGCCGCATCGGCCAGGGTCGGTGCGCTCGGTTGCTCGTAGTAACTCACACCGCGACAGGCGGCGGTGTACGGGATCGAGGCATCCTTCACTTTGGGATCGAACCGCCACAGCTCCTTGCCGCTGGCGGCATCAAGCGCGATCAGCCGGTTGCGGGCGGTGCACAGGTACAGGCGGTCGCCGATCTTCAGTGGTGTGGTTTCCGCGCCCCAGCGCTTCCTGGGCAGGTCACCGGTCCGGAACTGCCAGGCCAGCTGCAGCGTGCCGACGTTGGCCGGCGTGATCTGCTGCAGCGGCGAGTAGCGGGTGCCGGCGTTGCTGCGTCCCCACGCCGGCCAGTCGCCCTCGGCAGGCTGGTCGGCCGGCTGCAGGCCGGTGGTGTCGCGGGTCGGCTCCAGGCCGGCACTGGCTGCCCCTTCCGGGAATGGCAGGTGCCCGTCCACTTCGCCGTGCGGTGCGAAGGCCAGGCCGAAGGCCGCCACGAATACCAGCATCAGCACAGCGGCCACCGCACGCGAGAGCCGCTTGGGAACTGGAGTACGCAGGGTCGGCGCCAGCAGTGCCAGCACGATGCCCAGCGCGGTTACCAGGCCCAGACGCGGCACCCAGCGCCAGTAGTCACTGCCCGACTCCCACCAGGTCCACAGCAGCGTGCCGAGGAACACCAGCGCGTACAGCAGCGCACCGCTGCGGCGGTTGCCGAACAACAGAATGCCGCTGACCAACAGGCCGAACCCTGCGATCGCATAGTAGGCCGAGCCACCGAGGCTGAGCAGCCACGCGCCGAGCCCGCCGATGACCAGGCCGAGCACGACCAGCAGCAGCGACAGCACGGTGACCAGCGGGTGGCGGGAGGAAGGAGCGGAGGAAGACTGCGGCGTGGCGGACATCGTCGATCTCCGGGGCAGCATGCGCCCTTATCCCACCGCCGACGTGAAGCGCGCGCGTATGTATGGCATCCGGATACGACGACGCCGGCACAGGGCCGGCGTCGTCGGGTACCTCAAGCTGGCGGCAGGATCACTCCTGCGCGGTGTCCTCGCTGCTGGCAGCAGCCGGGATGCCGTCGGTCGCGGCCGGGGCGGCGGCGGCCACCTCGTCCTCGTCCTCGTCGATCGAGGCATCCATGCGTTCCACCGCCTGCAGCTTCTCGTCCTTCGACAGGCGGATCAGGGTCACGCCCTGGGTGTTGCGGCCGACGCGGCTGATTTCCGAGCCACGGGTACGCACCAGGGTGCCGCCATCGGAGATCAGCAGGACTTCATCGCCGGAGCCCATCAGCACCGCGGCCACCAGCTTGCCGTTGCGCTCGGTGGTCTGGATGCCGATCACGCCCTGCGTGCCACGGCCCTTGCGCGGGTAGTCCGGCAGCGGGGTGCGCTTGCCGTAGCCGTTCTCGGTGGCGGTGAGGATGTACTGCACACTGGCGTCGTCGGCGCCGTCGATCACCGCATCGCCATTGGCTGCGATGTCCTCGACACCGTTGTCGTCCTCGTTCTCGTCCTCGCTGCCGCCGGCACTCTCGGCCACGATCAGGCTGACCACTTCCTCGCCGGCCGGCATCTTGATGCCACGCACGCCGGTCGCGGTACGGCCCATCGAGCGGACCTTGTCCTCGCCGAAGCGCACGGTCTTGCCGTTGGAGGCGAACAGCAGGATGTCACGCTCACCGTCGGTCAGGCCGACGCCGACCAGCGCATCGCCCTCGTCCAGGTTGATCGCGATCTTGCCGCGGGCCAGACGGAAGGCGAACTCGCCCAGCGGGGTCTTCTTGACCGTACCGTTCTTCGTGGCGAAGAACACGAACTGGCCATCGGCGTATTCGCGCACCGGCAACACGGCCTGCACGCGCTCGCCCGGCTCCAGCGGGATCCAGTTGATGATCGGGCGGCCACGGGCGTTGGAACCGGCTTCCGGCAGCTGGTAGACCGGCAGCCAGAACACCTTGCCCGAACTGGTGAAGGTCAGCAGCGTGTCATGCGTGTTGACCAGCCACAGCTGTTCGATGAAATCCTCTTCCTTGGTCGCCGCCGCACTGCGGCCACGGCCACCACGGCGCTGCGCGCGGTACACGCTCACCGGCTGGCGCTTCACGTAGCCGGCATGCGACACGGTGACCACCACGTCTTCCGGCGCAATCAGGTCGAGGATGTCCAGGTCTTCTTCGCTGTGACGGATCTCGGTGCGACGCTCGTCGCCGAATTCGGCCTTGACGTTGACCAGTTCCTCGCGGATCACCTGCAGCAGGCGGTCGGGATCTTCCAGGATGTGGATCAGCCCGGCGATCACTTCCAGCAGCTGCTTGTACTCGTCGGTCAGGCGGTCCTGCTCCAGCCCGGTCAGGCGGTGCAGGCGCATTTCCAGGATCTGGGTGGCCTGGATTTCGGTCAGCTGGTAGCCGCCCTCGATCAGGCCCACGCCCCTGGGCAGGTCTTCCGGACGCGAGGCTTCGGCACCGGCGGCGCCCAGCATCGCACCGACCAGGCCCGGCTCCCACACGCGTGCCAGCATGCGCTCGCGGGCTTCGTTCGGGTTCGGCGAGGTCTTGATCAGTTCGATCATCTCGTCGATGTTGGCCAGCGCGACGGTCAGGCCTTCCAGCACGTGGGCACGGGCGCGCGCCTTGCGCAGCTCGAACACGGTGCGCCGGGTGACCACTTCGCGACGGTGGCGGACGAACGCCTCCAGCATCTGCTTGAGGTTCATCAACTGCGGGCGGCCATCGACCAGCGCCACCATGTTGATGCCGAACACCGACTCCATCTGCGTCTGCTGGTACAGGTTGTTCAGCACAACCTCGGCAGATTCACCGCGCTTGATCTCGATGTAGATGCGCATGCCGTCCTTGTCGGACTCATCGCGCAGCTCGCTGATGCCTTCGATCTTCTTTTCCTTGACCAGCTCGGCGATCTTCTCGATCAGACGCGCCTTGTTCACCTGGTAAGGAATTTCAGTGACGATGATCGATTCGCGGCCGTTGTCGGCCACTTCGATATCGGCCTTGGCACGGATGCGCACGCGGCCACGGCCGGTGCGGTAGCCGGCGACGATGCCGGCGGTGCCGTTGATGATGCCGGCGGTCGGGAAGTCCGGGCCCGGGATGTACTCCATCAGGCCGTCGACATCGATGTCCGGGTTGTCGATCAGCGCGATGCAGGCGTTGATCGATTCGCTCAGGTTGTGCGGCGGGATGTTGGTCGCCATGCCCACCGCAATACCGGCCGAACCATTGACCAGCAGGTTCGGGAACCGGGTCGGCATGACCGTCGGCTCCAGTTCCTTTTCGTCGTAGTTGGGCTGGAAATCGACGGTTTCCTTGTCGATGTCCGCCATCAGCTCATGCGCCAGGCGCGACATGCGCGCCTCGGTGTATCGCATCGCCGCGGCGGAGTCGCCGTCGATCGAACCGAAGTTACCCTGGCCATCGACCAGCATGTAACGCAGCGAGAACGGCTGTGCCAGGCGCACCAGCGTGTCGTACACCGACTGATCGCCATGCGGGTGGTACTTACCGATGACGTCACCGACGATACGCGCCGACTTGAAGTAGGGCTTGTTGCTGTGCGCGTTCAACTCGTTCATCGCGAACAGCACGCGACGATGCACCGGCTTGAGGCCGTCGCGCGCATCCGGGAGCGCGCGGCCCACGATCACGCTCATGGCGTAATCGAGGTAGCTCTTGCGCATCTCGTCTTCCAGGTTGACCTGGATGATTTCCTTGGCGGTTTCTGCCATTCGGGTTCCGTTGTCTGGTAGCGGTCCAGTCCGGCGCAGCCCTCTGCGGGAGGGGGTCGTGCCGGAACCTCGATTCAACCTGTGGATACTACCACAACAGGCCGTTTTCCGCCTCCCTTTACGGGGATTTTACCGGCACAAATCAGGAACTTAGGGGATTGCTGCCGGCCACCGGCCGGTACGAGCCGGGGGCGCAGGTCACTCTGGGGCGCCCCCGGCCCTTCAACCGCCGAAGGCGGCGCGCATGTTCTCGACGGTCGGATTCAGGATCACCCCGCGCTCGGTCACGATGGCGTCGATCAGTTCGCCCGGGGTCACGTCGAACACCGGATTCCAGGCGGCAATGCCCTCGGCCACGGTGCGGGTGCCGCCCACGCCGTACAGCTCGCCCGGGTCACGCTGCTCGATCTCGATCTGGCTGCCGTCCACGGTCTCCATGTCCACGGTGGAAGACGGTGCCACGACCATGAACCTGACACCGTGGTGGCGGGCCGCAATGGCCAGCTGGTAGGTGCCGATCTTGTTGGCGGTATCGCCATTGGCGCAGATGCGGTCGGCGCCGACGATCACCCACTGCACGGCGCCGGTCTTCATCAGATGCGAGGCCGCCGAGTCGGCGATCAGCGTGGCGTCGATGCCATCCTGCTGCAGCTCCCACACGGTCAGGCGCGCACCCTGCAGCCACGGTCGGGTCTCGCCGGCGAAGACGCGGGCGATACGGTGCTGGGCCATGCCGGCACGGATCACACCCAGTGCGGTACCGAAACCGGCGGTGGCCAGCGAACCGGTGTTGCAATGGGTCAGCACGCCGCTGCCAACGTCGATCAGGCCCGCGCCCAATGCCCCCATGTGGCGGTTGGCGGCCAGGTCTTCCTCGGCGATGGCCTGCGCTTCCGCGGCCAGCAGTACCTTCCAGTCCGGGCCGGCAGCGCTCAGGCAGCGGCGCATGCGTGCCAGCGCCCAGGCCAGGTTGACCGCCGTCGGACGCGAAGCGTTCAACCGTTGCAGCGCCGGTTCCAGCTGCTGCAGTGCCTGCGCGCCATCGGCCGCCTGCACGTCTCGCGCCGCCAGCACCACGCCCCAGGCCGCGGCGATGCCGATCGCCGGCGCACCGCGCACGGTCAGTGCGTGGATGGCCGAGGCGACCTCGTCACTGTCATGGCACACCACATGCTCGACCACGAACGGCAGCTTGCGCTGGTCCAGCAGTTGCAGGGCATCGCCGGTCCACAGGATCGGGCGGATGTGGTCGTAGCGGGCGTAATCGATGTCGGAGGCAGTGTTCATGGGCTCATTGTAGGGCCACACCCTCCAGGGTTGGAGCCTGCCCGGGCTCAATTCACCGAGAATTCGGCACGGCAGCCGCCATCCACCCAGATCCCGTTGCGGTTCCAGCCCCAGGTGCTGCCTTCCTCACAGGGCGTGCTGGACAGCTGCTCGGAAACGGCGGCCCCCACCGAGATGCTGGCACCGCAGAAGCGGCGCTTCTTCGACTTGGATTCGCAGGTCAACCTGCGCGGCACATCGACGAAGCGACCCTCATCATCGGCCACTTCGAAATCGCCCTGGCAACCGCGGCTGGTCCACACTTCATTGCGCTTGTAGCCCCAGCCCTGCCCTTCCCGGCACGGCAGCGCCGACAGCTGCCGCAGCAGGCGTACCGGGGCGCCGTCCAGACGCACCGGGCAGCTCTGCGGGCGGCCGTTGGATTCACACCGCACCACGCGACGGACCAGGCGCTTGCCTTCAGTGGCCGCAGCCGTGGCGCCGGCAGCGCGACGGGCGCGGAACTCGGCACGGCAGCCCAGGGTGACCCACACGCCACTGCGGTCGGTTCCCCATTCGCTGCCGCGGATGCAGCTGTTATTGGACAGCTGGCGGACCAGGTCGACGCCGTTGCTGACATCGATATCGCAATGCACCCACGCCATGTCACGCGATTCGCAGGTCACCACTGCATCGTCGTAGCCCACCTGCTGCGCAGACGCCGATGACGGCAGCCAGGCACCCCAGAGCGCGATGGAGTACACCGGTGCAGCGACGACCGCAAACCACTTGACCAATGCCTTCCCCAACTGGAGTGGACGAATTCCGATGCCAGTGTCTCGCATCTGCCGTGATAAGAGCATCATCCTGCTTGTCGAAGCAAGCGCGCTGACGCGGCAATCCGTTCAGTCTTCGATGTTCAGGAAAACGCAGCACTCACGCATGGGCGAAGTCGTAGGCCAGCACATCGGCAATGCAAGGCGTGCGGTTCATCGCCATCAGCAGGCGATCGACACCGACGGCGACGCCGGCACAGGCCGGCATCGACGGCAATGCGGCCAGCAACGCCTCGTCCAACGCCGGCTGCACCTGGCCGCGCTCATGCCGGCGCTGCAGGTCACGCTGGAAGCGCGCACGCTGTTCATGGGCATCGTTCAGTTCGTGATAGCCGTTGGCCAGTTCGACCGCCCCGAGGTACAACTCGAAACGTTCAGCCAGCGGCGGCGTGCCGGGGCGGATGCGCGCCAGTGCGGCCTGGCTGGCGGGCCAGTCATGCACCACGGTCATCACCGCGTCATCGAAATGCGGCTGGATATGGTGGGTCATCAACAGATCCAGCCAGTCGTCGCGGGTCAGGCCGACCGGATCGATATGTACGTCGCCCAGTGCGGCACGCAGTGCGGCCTCATCGGCGTCGAACGGGTCCACGCCCACACGCTGCTGGAACAGCTCGCGGTAGCTCAGCACGTGCAGCGACGCGCTGCGCCCGACCAGGGCCAGCGCCTGGCCGACCAGCTCGGCGGTTTCCTGTACCAGACGGTGGTGGTCCCACCCCACCCGGTACCACTCCAGCATGGTGAATTCCGGGTTGTGGCGGCCACCGGCCTCGCCGTTGCGGAACACCCGGCCCAGCTCATAGCAGTCGCCCACGCCCGCCGCCAGCAGCCGCTTGAGCGGGTACTCCGGCGAGGTGCGCAGCCAGCGGCGACGGCCACCGGCATCGACATGGCCGCTGAAATCGGTATGGAAGCTGTCGATGTTCGGCTCGGTGTTGCCCGCCACCGAGAGGATCGGCGTTTCCACCTCCAGTACATCGCGCTCGGCGAAGAAGCGACGCACCAGTGCATTGAGTGCGGCACGCTGCTGCAGCGTGCGCAGCAGGGCCGCGCTCACAGAATGCCCTCCGGGCGCGGGTGGTCCAGCGGCAGGGTCAGCAGGTCACGGGTGTCATCGATGTAGCCGCTAGCCAGGTACAGTCGGCGGGCCAGCTCGTTGTGGTGGTTCACTTCCAGGCGCAGGCGGCTGACGCCACGCCCGCGGGCGCGCTGTTCGCAGATGGCCAGCGCCTGCTTGCCACGGCCACGGCCGCGCGCGCGATGGCTCAGGTACAGCTCGTCCAACAGCATGAAGTGGCCGCCCTGCTCCAGGCTGAAGCCCATCGCGATCACCGCGTAGCCCACCACTTCAGCCACTTCGTCCAACCACAGCAGCACTTCGCCGTTGCGCGGGTCGGCCAGCAGTGCATCCACGCCGCGACGCACGCGCGCGTCATCGAAGTCGATCCTGTCTTCGGCATAGAACTCGCGCATCAACGCGATCAACCGTTCCTCGTCGGCGCGGGTGGCCAGGCGGAAATCCAGCGGGGCGGTCTGCATCGGTGTTCCTTTGTGTTTCATGCCGGGCGCGAGGCACCCGGCGGGGTCATCATTCGTGTTCGGCGAGGTAGGCCAGCAGGCGGTCTTCGTCCCACACCGGCACGCCCAGCGACTGCGCCTTGTCCAGCTTGGAGCCCGCTTCAGTACCGGCCACCACGAAGCTGGTCTTCTTCGAGACGCTGCCGGAGACCTTGGCACCGAGTGCTTCCAGGCGCTCCTTGGCGGCATCGCGGGTGAGCTGGGCCAGGGTGCCGGTCAGCACCACGGTCTGCCCGTCCAGCGGGCCGGCCACGATCCCGGCCAGCGCCGGCGCCTTGGCCAGGATCAGCTGCATCGCCTTTTCGGCCGCCAGCAGCATCGCACCATGACCTTCGGTGTCCAACCAGTCGGCCAGGCCGCGCGCGGTGTCGTCCGGCAGGCCCGCGTTGACGAACTGGCCATGTTCGGCATCCAGCACCGCCTGGGCGCCCGGCAACGCCGCCACCAGCTTCTCCGCGCGCAGGCGGGTGATGCCGGGAATTTCCGATTCAACCAGCAGCTGTGCCAGATCCAGGCCTTCGCGCAGCTTTGCGCTGGGCGCATGCACATCACTGATGCGCACCTGGCCGACCTTCAGCAGGTCATCGATGGCCTGCTGGTTGCCCTGCTGCTCGAAGAAATGGCCCAGCGAACGCGCCACTTCGCCACCGATGTCGGGCACGCGCTTGAACAACGGCCACGGCAGGTGGCGGATCAGCTCCAGATCACCGAACCATTGCGCCAGCGCCTTGGCCGTGCTCTCGCCGACATGTTCGATGCCGAGCGCGAACAGCAGCCGCTCCAGCGTGGCGGCACGGCTTGCATCGATGGCCGCGATCAGGTTGTCGGCCCACTTGGTGGCGATCTTCTTCGTGTTCCATTCGAAGCTGGCCGGCTGTACCAGCGCTTGTGCGCGCCAGCCCGGATCATTTCCATCCAGTTTGAGCACCGCATTGAGCACGACGCCGCTGCCTTCGGCCGGCAGGTGCAGCTTCAGCGCGGCGGCCAGAGCGGAAGGGTCTTCGGCATCCAGCACCAGCTTCAGGTGCAGCAGCTGGTCGCGGTTGAGCCGGTACAGGTCGGCCACGCTCTTGACGATGCCCGCGTCGACCAGGGTTTCAATGTACTTGTCACCCAAACCATCGATGTCCATCGCGCGGCGCGAGGCGAAGTGGGCAATCGCTTCCTTGCGCTGTGCCGGACAGGACAGCTCGCCCGAGCAACGCCACGCTGCAGCGCCTTCCTCGCGCACGATCTCCGAGCCGCACACCGGGCAGCGCGTCGGCATCTGCCACGGCGTGGTGCCCTGTGGGCGGCGGTCGAGGATGACGCTGACCACTTCCGGGATCACGTCACCGGCGCGGCGCACGATCACGCTGTCGCCCACGCGCACATCCAGGCGTGCGATCTGGTCGGCGTTGTGCAGCGTGGCGTTGGAAACGATCACACCGGCCACCGCCACAGGCGCCAGACGCGCGACCGGCGTGGCGGCACCGGTGCGGCCGATCTGGATCTCGATTGCTTCCACGGTCGTGCTCTGTTCCTGCGCCGGGAACTTGTGCGCGATGGCCCAGCGCGGCGCACGCGAGACGAATCCCATCGCCTGCTGGCCGGCGCGGTCATCCAGCTTGTAGACCACGCCATCGATGTCGAACGGCAGGCCATCGCGGCGCTCGCCGATGTCGCGGTAGTAGCCGAGCAGGCCGTCGGTGCCTTCCACCACCTTGCACAGCGCGCTGACCGGGAAGCCCCAGGCGCCAAGCTGGGCCAGCGTGCCCGAATGGGTGTCGGGCAGTTCGCCGCCCTGCACCTCGCCGGTGCCGTAGGCGAAGAAGCTCAGCCTGCGCTGCGCGCTGATCTTCGGGTCCAGCTGGCGCAACGAACCGGCGGCGGCATTGCGCGGGTTGGCCAGCACCTTGCCACCCTGCTGGCGGGCACGCTCGTTGTAGGCCTCGAAGTCGGCGCGCGCCATGTAGACCTCGCCGCGCACCTCCAGCACGTCGGGCCAGTCCTTGCCATGCAGGCGCTTGGGAATGTCGCCGATCTCACGCAGGTTGGCGGTCACGTCCTCGCCGGTACTGCCATCGCCGCGGGTGGCACCCAACACGAAATGACCTTCTTCATAGCGCAGGCTGATCGCTAACCCATCCATCTTCGGCTCGGCCGAAAACTGCAGGCTGCGACGGCCCAGGCGCTCATCGATGCGGCGCACGAAGTCGGCCACTTCCTCATCGCTGAAGGCATTGGACAGCGACAGCATCGGCACCGCGTGGCGTACTTCCGGGAAACGGCCGGACGGACGGGCGCCGACCTGCTGGGTCGGGCTGTCGGCACGTGCCAGCTCCGGATGCTCGCGCTCCAGCGCTTCCAGCTCGCGCACCAGCCGGTCGTAGTCGACGTCGGGGATCTCCGGCGCATCCAGCTCGTGGTAGGCGCGGTTGGCCTGGGCGATCTGCCGGCGAAGGTCTTCGGCGCGTTCGGCGGGGCTGGGGCTCATCGGGATCCGGTGGTTCTGGGATGGCCGGGGATTCTACCGCGCCCGGCCGTCAGGCCCTGTAACGCCGGCGCCCTTTGTAGCGTCGAGCCATGCTCGACTGGCGCTCCCCCGCCCTGGTAGGTGCCAACCCTGGTTGGCACATCTTCAATGGAGCTGGCTCGACTCCACAACAAGCGGGCTTGCCGCCCACCGCCACCAGCGTTAGCGTGCGTCGGTTGCCCTCTGGAATCCCGCCCGTGACCCTGCCTGCCTCCCGCCGCCACTTCCTGCAACTGGCCGGTGCCGGTCTCGCCCTGGCGGGCAGCGGCCTGCCCCGCCTCGGCCAGGCACAGCCCGCCGCAGTCGCGGCGCCTGTCCCTGCCGACGGCGCCGTGCTGCTGAACTTCAACGAATGCCCCTACGGCCCCTCGCCTGCAGCACAGCAGGCGGCACGCGACAGCATCGCTCAATGTGGCCGCTATCGCTTCGAGCTGGCTGCTCAGGTCCGCGACGCCTTCATCGAGCAGGCGCGCATCCCCGCCGACCACGTGCGCCTGTACCCCGGCTCCAGTGAACCACTGAACCGTGCTGCCACGCTGTGGACCGGTCCGCAGGCGGGACTGGTGGTGGCCGACCCCACTTTCGAGACGCTGGGCGAGGTCGCCGCCGCGCATGGCGCGCACGTGCAGAAGGTGCCGTTGCGCGGGGACGGCGCGCACGACCTGCGCGCGATGGCCGCCGCCGCGCATGCACGCCCCACCGGGCTGCTGTATGTGTGCAACCCGAACAATCCGACCGGCTCGATCAGCCCGCCGGATGAGCTTGCCTGGCTGTTGGCCCACAAGCCCGCGTCCACCCGCGTGCTGGTCGACGAGGCCTACCTGCAGTACAGCGAGCAGCCGAGCCTGATCACACAGGTTGCACAGCGCGATGACCTGATCGTGCTGCGCACGTTTTCCAAGCTGTACGGCATGGCCGGCCTGCGCATGGGCGTAGCGGCGGCACATCCCGACCGCCTGCGTGAACTGGCCAGCCTGGGTGACAACCCGCTGCCGGTGCCCGCGCTGGCAGCGGCACTGGCCAGCCTTCGCGACCCGCAACTGATCGCGCAGCGACGACTGCAGAATGCGAAGGCACGACAGACCACCCTTGCATGGCTGGGCAAGCGCGGCTTCAGCTGCCTGCCCTCGGAGGCAAACTGCTTCGTGGTCGATGTCCAGCGCGACGGTGCTGCATTCGCCAAGGCCATGGCGGAGAACGGCGTGGTGATCGGGCGCAGCTGGCCGATCTGGCCGCAGCGCGTGCGCGTCACCGTGGGCACCGAAGAGGAGATGGCGGCATTCCGCAGCGCGTTCGCCAAGGTGGCCGGCGTGCCGGCCTGACGCAGAGGGTGGGGGCGAACCTCGGCTCGCCCCATCCACGCATGGCGTGGTTCTACCCGGGGATACCGAACAACGGCCGACGGTGGGTGCCGACCGTTGGTCGGCACATCCAGTTTTACCAGCGCGGGGTCTTGGTCAGCGGCGGTGCCTGGTGCTGGCGGTCGTAGGCGCGCAGTTCGTCGCGGATGTGCGCGATGCGCTGGCGGCCCAGGGCATTGCGGCTGTCATCCAGCACCACGCCATCCAGCAGTTCGGCCATCCGCTGCACGGTCGGCAGCATCTTCTCCCAGGCGTCCAGCGCGGTCAGCGGCGCAGGCAGGGTCAGGAAGAAGGCAATCGCCGGGGTTTCCATGGCGCGGATGTTGGCCATGTCGAAGCTGCCCGGCTTCATGATGCTGGCCATCGAGAAGATCGGGCCGCGTTCGGGATGGGCCTCCACCAGGCGGTGGAAGACATTCATGTGGCCAAACACCAGGCCGGTCTTCTCGGCCGCCACCACGATGTCCTCGCCGCGCAGCTGCTCGCCGGCGCGGGCGGCCACGAACAACGAGACGATCTTGTCGAAGTCCTGGGTGGCGCGCTTGCCGAGATCGCTGGCTCCCGCGTCGGTGTCGGCCAGGCCGAGTTCGGCCTGCTCGCCTTCGCCACCCATGCCCGGTTCGACCCGGCCATCAGCCAGCGCGACGCCGTCATCGCCCAGCACCGGCTCGCGGCGCTCGCCACTGGTCGGCTCCGCGCTTTCCACGCGGCGCCCCTGGGGCTTCTTCTTCGGACGGCCAAACAGGAAGATCGCGGCGATCAACAGCAGGCCGGCGGCCAGGATGCCGATGCGCAACAGTGCCGTGTCGGACATTCGATAGGTTCTCCGGCTAGTTCATTCAGGTAACTAGGATGGCACGTCAGGCCGCGCCCGCCAATCGCGCGGCTTCTTCCAGGTCCACGCTGACCAGGCGGCTGACGCCCGGCTCGCGCATGGTCACGCCCGACAGCTGGTGGGCGGCTTCCATCGTGGCCTTGTTGTGGCTGACGAACAGGAACTGCACCTTCTCGCTCATTTCCTTGACCATGTTGGCCAGGCGGCCGACGTTGGCTTCGTCCAGCGGCGCGTCCACCTCGTCCAGCAGGCAGAACGGCGCCGGGTTCAGCTGGAAGATGGCAAACACCAGCGCCACCGCGGTCATCGCCTTCTCGCCACCGGACAGCAGCGAGATGCTGGAGACACGCTTGCCCGGCGGACGCGCCATGATGGTCACACCGGTGTCGAGCAGGTCTTCACCGGTCAGTTCCAGATAAGCATGGCCGCCACCGAACAGGCGCGGATACAGCGCCTGCACGCCTGCGTTGACGCGATCGAAGGTGTCCTTGAAACGGCCACGGGTTTCGCGGTCGATCTTGCGGATGGCGTCCTCAAGTGTTTCCAGCGCCGTGGTCAGGTCGGTGTGCTGCGAATCCAGGTACTCCGAACGCTGCGAAGCCTCGCCGTACTCGTGGATGGCCGCCAGGTTGACCGGCTCCAGCCGGCGCATGCGGCCGTCGATCTGGTGCACGGCCTGCTCCCAGTCGCCCAGGCGGGCGTCCTCGGGCAGTGCGTTGAGTACGTCCTGCAGCACGAAACCGGCCTTTTCCACCGCGCCCTGCAGGGTGTCCGCGCTGAGCACCAGCGCCTGCTGGTCCAGCTTGCGCTGCGATATACGCTCGCGCTGGGCCAGCGCCTGCTCGTCGCGCTGATGACGGGTCTGCTCGTAGTTGCGCAGCTCGGCATCGATGCCATCGAGCAGCGTGCGCGCCTCGGTCAGCACGCGGTCGGCACGCACACGTTCTTCCAGTGCGTTCTGGTGCTCGGCCTGCAGCGATTCAACCGGCGAATCACCTTCATCCAGTTGCGAGTGCAATTCACCCAGGCGCGAATCCAGCTGCCCGCGCTGGGTACCCATGCGCTCCAGTGCCTGGCTCAGTGACGCCAGCTGCGCACGCTGCGATTCCAGGGTGAGCGCCAGCGAATGCGAGCGTTCGCGCACCGCACGCGCAGCATCACGGGCGAGGTCGCGCGCCTCGGTCAGCTGGCGGCGTTCGCCCTCCAAGCGCTGCCGGGTTGATTCCAGATCACCCATGCTGCTGACCGCATTCTCCAACCGCGAGCGCGCTTCACGCGCCTGCTCATTGTTGGCTTCCAGCGTTTCCTGCAGCTGCTTCAGTTCACCTTCGATGCGGTCGATGCGGGTACGAGCGGCTTCCACCTTGCCCTGCTGGCCCTGCAGCTGGCCGGCAAGCTCGGAGACCGCACGATGGGCCTGGTACAACGTGCGCTGCGCGTCTTCGCGCTGCTGCTCGGCGGCCTGCAACTGTTCGCGGAAGCCAGCCAGCTGATCTTCCAGCTCAGCCTCGCGCTCCTGCAACTGTTCGATCTGCTCGCGCAGTTCATTGATCTCACGTTCGCGCAGCAATGCGCCCTGCTGGGCCGCACCCGAGCGCGAAACGCGCAGCCAGCCCTGGCCCAGGCGCTCGCCCCCCTGGGTGATGACCGAATCGCCTTCGGGCAGGCTGGCCTGCAGCGTCTTCGCCTCGGCCAGATCACGTGCACCGTGCAGGTGCGCCAGCAGGCGACGGATCGCGGCCGGGCCACGCACGCGTGCCGCCAGCGAGGTCGGGGCAACCTTCAGGTCCGCATCATCGTCGGCAACCAGCGCGATGTGACCTTCGTCCAGCTCACCCAGCGCATCGACCAGCCCGGCCGGGTCATCGACCAGCACGCCTTCGATCAACTGGCCGAGCGCACTTTCGACCGCATTTTCCCAACCAGCATCGACATCCAGGCGTTCGCCGACACGCGCCGCCGAATCCAGTCCATGCGCCTTCAGCCAGGCCACGGCAGCGCCCTGCTCCTGGCCGAGCGCGGCCTGCTGCAGGGTTTCCAGCGATGCCAGGCGGCCGCGCAGTCCATTGGCCTGCTTGCGCAGTTCGGCCAGTTCGTTCTGGCCGTTGCGCTGCTGCTCCTGCACGGCTGCCACGCCCTGCTTGCGGTGTTCGACTTCTTCGCCCAGTTCGTCCAGCGCGGTCTTCTGCGTGTCGTGCTGCAGGTGCAGCTGCTCGAAGGCTTCCTCCAGCGCATCCACGTCCAGCCCGGCGCGCTCGGCGGCCAGTGCTTCGCGGCGGCGGTCGGCGTCGAGGATCTGCTTGTCCAGGTAGTCCACGCGGGTGCGCTCGACATCGCCGGCACGCGACGCTTCCGAACTCTGCGAGGTGTGCTGCTCCCAACGCTGCTGCCAGCTGGCCAGCCGTTCCTCGGCCTCGCGCAGGCTTTCCTGCTTGATCTCGTTCTCTTCCTGCAGCTCCTCCAGCTGCGGGGTGGCGGCCTCCACCGCTTCGCGCAGCACCATCAGCTTGGCCTCGTCGCCGCTGATGTGCTGGCCCAGTTCGGCCAACGCCTGGCGGGTCTCGTCGCGCGCCTTGTGCAGGCGCTGCGACAGCTCGCGCTGGTGCTGGATCTGCTGTTCCAGGCGCGCCAGCGTGCTGCCGACCTGGTAGACCGCGGCCTGCGCGGTATTGAGCGCATCGGCAGCTTCTTCACGACGCACGCGCGAGGTCTCGATGCGGGCCTCGGCATCACGCTGGTCGGCGATCAGCTGCTGCAGCTTGGTCTCTTCCTGCGACAGGCCTTCGCGCAGCTTCGACAGGCGCCCGTCGAGTCCACGGAATTCCAGCGTCTTCCACTCGGCATCCTTGACCCGCCGCTCTTCCTGCAGCGCCTGGTACTGTTCGGCCTGCCGGGCCTGGCGCTTGAGGTGCTCGAGCTGCTTGCTGATCTCGTCGCGCAGGTCACCCAGCCGGTCCAGGTTCTCGCGGGTGTGGCGGATGCGGGTCTCGGTCTCCTTGCGGCGCTCCTTGTACTTGGAGATGCCGGCCGCCTCTTCCAGGTACACGCGCAGGTCTTCCGGGCGCGCCTCGATGATCTGGCTGATCATGCCCTGCTCGATGATCGAGTAGCTGCGCGGGCCCAGGCCGGTACCGAGGAACAGGTCGGTGATGTCGCGGCGACGGCACTTGGTGCCGTTGAGGTAGTAGTTGCTGGTGCCGTCGCGACTGACCGTGCGCTTGACCGAGATTTCGTTGAACGAGGCGTATTCGCCGGAAATCGTATGGTCGGAATTGTCGAAGATCAGCTCGACGGTGGCCTGCGAGACCGGCTTGCGGGCGTTGGAGCCGGAAAAGATCACGTCGGTCAGCGAGTCGCCGCGCAGGCGACTGGCCGAACTTTCGCCCATGACCCAGCGCACGGCGTCGATGATGTTCGACTTGCCGCAGCCATTGGGCCCCACCACGCCGGTCATGTTGGTCGGCAGGTGCAGGGTGGTCGGATCGACGAACGACTTGAAGCCGGACAGCTTGATCGTGGAAAGACGCATAGGGGTTCCGGACTGGGGCCGGCAAGCGGCCTGCGTTTACCCTCCAAGCCATTGATCCTGTTGGGATCGATGCCCGTGGAACGGGTGTGACGCCCTGAGTATACCGATGTGGCCGTGTTCTACGAATGGGCGTGGAACATTGTCCGGCCCCGCCCCGCCGGCCAGGCGTGGCGCAACGCTGAGAAAGCGGGCCATAAAACAAAACGGGCACCCTTGCGGGCGCCCGTTCTGCGGTGATTCCAGGCCTTGCGGCGTGGGATCAGGCTTCGGCGACGACGACGACCTTGACGGTGGTCTCGACGTCGGCGTGCAGGTGGACCAGCACGTCGTATTCGCCGATGTTGCGGAAGGCGCCTTCGCCCAGGATGACTTCGCTCTTGCTGACCGGCAGGCCGGCAGCGGTGAAGGCATCGGCGATTTCACGGGCGCCGACCGAGCCGTACAGCTTGCCTTCGGTCGAAGCGTTGGCGGCGATGGTCACGCTCGCGCCTTCCAGCTTGGCCTTGCGGGCGTCAGCGTCGGCGTGGATGGCCTGGGCCTTGGCTTCGTATTCGGCGCGCTTGGCTTCGAACTCGGCCTTGTTGCTCTCGGTGGCCGGCACGGCCTTGCCCTGCGGCACGAGGAAGTTACGGCCGTAGCCCGGCTTCACGTCGACCAGGTCGCCCAGGTTGCCGAGGTTGGTGACTTTCTGCAGGAGGATCAGCTGCATGGTATTGCTCCAGATGAGTTATTCGTTAGCGAGGCGATGCCCCGCAACAAAGGCTGTCCGAATAGCTGGCACAGCGGGGGCGGCACCGGGCCGCCCCGCCGGGCATCAGACGTCGTGGTTGTCGGTGTACGGAATCAGGGCCAGGAAGCGAGCGCGCTTGACGGCGGTCGCCAGCTGGCGCTGGTACTTCGACTTGGTACCGGTGACGCGGCTCGGCACGATCTTGCCGTTCTCGGTCAGGTACTGGCGCAGGGTGTTGAGATCCTTGTAGTCGATCTCCTTCACACCTTCAGCCGTGAACTTGCAGAACTTGCGGCGACGGAAGAACTTGGACATGGGAAGGCTCCTTAGGCGGCGGAAGCGGCGTCGTCGCCGGCTTCGTTGTCAGCGGTGGTGGTGGACTCGCCTTCTTCGTCGTCACGACGACGGCGCTCACCGCGCTCCGGCTTGTCACCCTTCTCGTCCTTGCTCTTCATGATCAGCGACTGCTCGGTGTCAGCCTCGTCACGCTTGATGACCAGGTTGCGCAGCACGGCGTCGTTGAAGCGGAAGCTTTCGGTCAGTTCGTTCAGAACGGCCTGGTCGGCTTCGATGTTCATCAGCACGTAGTGGGCCTTCACCAGGTTCTGGATCGGGTACGCCAGCTGGCGGCGGCCCCAGTCTTCCAGACGGTGGATGGTGCCGTTGCCGTTCTCGACCAGCGACTTGTAGCGCTCGATCATGGCCGGGACCTGCTCGCTCTGGTCCGGGTGGACCATGAACACGATTTCGTAATGACGACTCATGTTTTTTCTACCTTTCGGATGTGGCCTTGCGGCCGGACAGCCCCCCGCCGTTGAGACCGCGGTGGGGCAAGGATTCCCGCCAGGAAGGCAGGAAGCCGCGCATTATGGCGCAGATGGGGTGGCCGGGCAACCGGCAGGCCATAGGGCAACCTGAACCCGGGAGCAGCCTTCACGCCAACCAAGATTGGCCGCTACCAGAGCGATCAGGCTCACGTCGGCCCTCAGGCCTTGTCGGCGTCGGTGGTGAAGCTCTCGCCGCAGCCGCACTCGGCGGTGGCGTTCGGGTTGCTGAACGTGAAGGTCTCGCTCAGGCCGTGCTTGCCGAAGTCGATCACGGTGCCGTCCACCAGCGCCAGGCTCTTGGCATCAACGTAGATCTTCACGCCGTCCTGGTCGAACACGGTATCGCCCTCGCGCTCGTCGCGGGCCAGATCGGTCACGTGGCCCCAGCCGGAGCAGCCGGTCTTGGTCACGCCAAAACGCAGGCCCAGCGCACCGGGGGTCTGGGCGACGAAGCGCTGCACGCGCTCGAAGGCAATGGGGGTCAGGCTGACGGCCATGGGGCTACTCCAGAGGTACGGGGACATTATAAGGAGCCGTTGCCATGAAAAATGCCTCGCAAGCGGAACACTGCAACCGGTAAACTCCCGTGTTCACAGATCGAGTCGATCAGCAGAGGATTCAAGTCATGACGGTGGTCAGCGTTGAACATGCGCTTGCCGGGAAGATCCCGGAAGGCGGCGAAGTCACGGTACGCGGATGGGTGCGCACGGTGCGCGGTTCAGCGAATCTGGCCTTCGTGAATGTGAGCGACGGCTCCTGCTTCGCCCCGATCCAGGTCGTGGCCAACGACAGCCTGGCCAACTTCGACGAGATCAAGCGCCTGACCAGCGGCTGCTCGGTCATCGCCACCGGCACCCTGGTGAAGTCGCAGGGCAAGGGCCAGTCGTTCGAGATCCAGGCCAGCGCGCTGGAGGTGGTCGGCTGGGTCGAAGACCCGCTCACCTACCCGATCCAGCCCAAGCCGATGTCGCCGGAGTTCCTGCGTGAAGTGGCGCACCTGCGCCCGCGCACCAACCTGTTCGGCGCGGTCACCCGCATCCGCAACTGCCTGGCCCAGGCCGTGCACCGTTTCTTCCACGAGAACGGCTTCAACTGGATCAGCACCCCGATCATCACCACCTCCGACGCCGAAGGCGCCGGCCAGATGTTCCGCGTGTCCACCCTGGACATGGTGAACCTGCCGCGTGACGAGAAGGGCGCGATCGATTTCAGCCGCGACTTCTTCGGCAAGGAAACCTTCCTGACCGTGTCCGGCCAGCTGAACGTCGAGGCCTACTGCCTGGCGCTGAGCAAGGTCTACACCTTCGGCCCGACCTTCCGCGCCGAGAACAGCCACACCACCCGCCACCTGGCGGAGTTCTGGATGATCGAGCCGGAAATCGCCTTCGCCGACCTGGCCGAAGATGCGCGCCTGGCCGAAGAGTTCCTGAAGTACCTGTTCCGCGCGGTGCTGAACGAGCGCAGCGACGACCTGGCCTTCATCGCCGAGCGCGTGGACAAGAACGCGATCACCAAGCTGGAAGACTTCATCAACGCACCGTTCGAACGCATCGACTACACCGATGCGGTCAGCCTGCTGCAGAAGTCCGGCAAGAAGTTCGACTTCCCGGTCGAATGGGGCCTGGACCTGCAGACCGAGCACGAGCGCTGGCTGACCGAGGAACACGTCGGCCGCCCGGTGGTGGTGACCAACTATCCGGAGCACATCAAGGCCTTCTACATGCGCCTGAACGACGACGGCAGGACCGTTGCCGCGATGGACGTGCTGGCCCCGGGCATCGGTGAGATCATCGGCGGCAGCCAGCGCGAAGAGCGCCTGGACGTGCTGGACGCGCGCATGGCCCAGTTCGGCCTGGACCGCGAGCACTACAGCTGGTACCGCGATTTCCGTCGCTATGGCTCGGTGCCGCACGCCGGCTTCGGCCTCGGCTTCGAGCGCCTGGTGGTGTACGTCTGCGGCCTGTCCAACATCCGCGATGCGATCCCCTACCCGCGCGCGCCGGGCAGCGCGGACTTCTAAGCCCCACACGACCACGGAGGTACTGCCCCCATGACCCTGTTCTTCGCCCTCTGCTTCGTCGGCGTTGCAGTGGCCGGGTTCAGTGCCTTCGTGATCTTCTGGCCACTGACCCTGGTGCACGTGCGCGATCGCCATCCGGCGCTTGCCGAGCGCTTCGGCAGTGGCGCCTTCCTCAAGCCCGATGCCCTGGCCTGGCTGCTGCGCCGCGACTATCGCCAGCAGCCGGACCGCTCGCTGTCGGGACTGGCGACCCCGGCCTGGGTATCGCTGCTGACCCTGCTGGCCGGACTGGGCATGGCCGCCCTGCTCTGGCTGGCCTCGCTCTGGTAACACATCCATGAATGACATCACCGCCTCGCGCGACAGCTGGTGGCTGGCCAGCCTCGGCAACACCCTGATCTGGGCACGCCTGCGCGTGCGCCCGGCCGGCACCGCCGAAGTGCTCGACAGCGATGGCAACACGCTGAGCTATGACAGCGAAGACACCGCCCGTTCGCAGCTGTTCGACGCCGAATTCGTCGAGTACGACGGCCTGGACGAGGAAGACGCGCTGGTGCGTGGCTTCAGCCTGCACGAAGTGCAGCCGCCGCAGGCCGACAGCGATGAAGGCCTGCGCGGTCGCATGATCCAGTCGTTGGGCGGGCGCGCCTGACCCTCGCATGTTCACCCCGCGCGCCTTCGCCGAGACCGACCTGCTCTGGCTGGACCGCCTGCTGGCGCGCGATCCGTTCGTCACCGTGCTCACCGCGGGCAGCGATGGCCTGCCGGAGCTGACCCGGATGCCGGTGCTGTACCGGCGTGATGGCGAGCACATCGAGCTGCGCGGGCACTGGGCCCGTGCCAACCCGCAGTCGCGCCATCGTGGCGCGGCCAAGGTGCTGGTCGATGGCCCACATGGCTACGTCTCGGCCAGCTGGTACCCGGACAAGGAGCCCGCCGCGCGGGTGCCAACCTGGAACTACGCTGCGGCGGAACTGCGCGGCCAGCTTCATGCCTTCGACGATACCGATGCACTGGCCGAGCTGGTCGGCGCGATCAGCGACCGCTTCGAGGCCAGTGTCGGCCAGGCCTGGCAGTTCGATGCCACGCGTGCCGAGCATGGCCCGGAGCTGCGCGCCATCATCGGCTTCCGCTTCCAGGTCGAGCATGTACAGCTGAAGCTGAAGCTCAGCCAGAACCATCCCGACGCCAACCAGCAGGCGGTGATCGCCGCGCTGGATGCGCTGGCCACCCCGCCTTCCCAGGAACTGGCGCAGTGGATGCGCTGGCACCGCGAACAGGCCGCGCAGAACGGCTGAACGCCCCAGATTCCCGCGACGCCGCAGCCGGACGGTTGCAGCGAGCCCCCACCCGACGCCAGGGACCCGAACATGAAAGACATCCACAAGCTGCTGCAGAACAACCGCGACTGGGCCGACCGTATCGAGAAGGAAGATCCGGAGTTCTTCCACCAGCTGGCCAAGCAGCAGCACCCCGAGTACCTGTGGATCGGCTGCTCCGATTCGCGCGTGCCGGCCAACCAGATCATCGGCATGGCGCCGGGCGAAGTGTTCGTGCACCGCAATGTCGCCAACGTGGTCGCGCACACCGACCTGAACTGCCTGAGCGTGGTGCAGTACGCAGTGGACCAGCTGAAGGTGAAGCACATCCTGATCGTCGGCCATTACGGCTGCGGCGGCGTGCATGCCTGCCTGCACAACACCCGCGTCGGCTTGGCCGACAACTGGCTGCGCCATGTCGGCGACGTGATGCAGAAGCACACCGCGATCATCGATGCCATCGAGACCGACGAGCTCAAGCACGCCCGCCTGTGCGAACTGAACGTGATCGAGCAGGTCGCCAACCTGTGCCGCTCGACCATCGTGCAGGATGCCTGGGCGCGCGGCCAGAAGCTGATGGTGCATGGCTGGGTCTACAGCCTGAAGGACGGCCGCGTGCGCGAGATGGGCATCGACGTCGGCGCGCCGGAAGAGCTGCAGCCGGCCTACGAAAAAGCGCTGTCCTACGTGCCGCGCAAGGGCAAGCGCGACTGACTTCCAGGGGAAACCGATCATGCTCGCTTCGCCGATCAACCTGCACGCCTGGATCGAAGAACACCGCCACCTGCTGAAGCCGCCGGTGGGCAACAAGATGATCGACAACGGCGACTTCATCGTGATGGTGGTCGGCGGGCCGAACTCGCGCACCGATTACCACTACGACGAAGGCCCGGAGTGGTTCTACCAGCTCGAAGGCGAGATGGTGCTGAAGGTGCAGGAGGATGGCGCGGTGCGCGACATTCCGATCCGCGCCGGCGAGATCTTCCTGCTGCCGGGGAAGATACCGCACTCGCCGCGGCGCCCACCCGGCGGTGTTGGCCTGGTGGTCGAGCGCAAGCGCCTGCCGCATGAGCTGGACGGCGTGATCTGGCACTGCGAACGCTGCAACCACAAGCTGCATGAAGAGTTCTTCCCGCTGCAGAACATCGAAACCGACCTGCCCAAGGTGTTCGCGCGCTACCACGCCAGCCTGGAGCTGCGTACCTGCAGCCAGTGCGGGCATGTGGACCCGCTGCCGGCGCCGGCAG
>NZ_JAPTFX010000170.1:0-8817 GCF_030985895.1 Stenotrophomonas sp. Sm6012
GCCGGCAACACCTGTGGCCTCGCGAGGCTGCCGGCCAGCGGCCGGCACTACCGGGAGGCCTGCAACCACGGTGGCGACAGTTTCAGCAGCCGCGCATGCACCGGGCAGTCCGTGGCGTGCGCACCGGGCAGGTAGCCCAGGCTCATCAGGAACTCGCCGGTGATCTCGCCGCCGGTGAAGCGGAAGGTCTTCTTGAACAGCTTCACCCAGTCAGCCTTGCTGCGCGGGTGGTGAGCATCGAGCCAGGCTGCGAAGCTGCCATGGCTGGCGCGCAGCTGCTGGATCACCTGCGCGTTGTGGATCGCCGCCAGTACCTTCAGCCGGTTGCGGATGATGCCCGCATCCGACAGCAGCCGCTCGATGTCCTGCTCGGCATAGGCCGCCACGCGGTCCACGTCGAAGCCGTCATAGGCCGCGCGGAAGCCTTCGCGCTTCTTCAGGATGGTCTCCCAGCTCAGGCCGGCCTGGTTGATTTCCAGCACCAGCCGTTCGAACAGCTCGCGCTCGTCGCGCTGCGGGAAGCCGTACTCGTTGGCGTGGTAGTAGTCGTGCACCGGATGGCCCGGGGCGATGAGGCAGTAGCCGGACACGTTGAATTCCTGCGGTACGGGCTGGCCATTATGCGCGCCGTGACCGCCGGGTGGAGGCGCCCGGCGCGCCCAGCCGCTAGAATGGCGCCATGCCAGTAACGCCGACCTCCCTTGCTGATCACCTGCTCGTCGCGCTGCCGTCGCTGCTCGACGCGACTTTCGCCCGCAGCGTTGCGCTGATCTGCCAGCACGACGAGAACGGCGCGATGGGCGTGCTGGTCAACCAGCCGTCCGAATACACCCTGGGCGAAGTGCTCGCACAGATGGACATCACCACCGGCGACGGCGACCTGCAGGCGCGCATGGTGCTCAATGGCGGCCCGGTGCACCCCGAACGCGGCTTCGTCATCCACGATGATGCACGTGCGTGGGATTCCAGCCTGACCGTGGGTGAGGGCCTGTATCTGACCACCTCGCGCGACATCCTTGAAGCGATGGCGCGCGGCGAAGGCCCGGCCAATGCCGTGGTCACCCTCGGCTGCGCCGGCTGGGGCGCAGGGCAGCTGGAAAGCGAGCTGGCCGAGAACAGCTGGCTGACCGTGCCGGCCGATGCCGAGCTGGTGTTCCAGCTGCCGCTGGAACAGCGCTGGCAAGGCGCGGCCTCGCGCATCGGCGTGGATCTGTTCCGATTGACCGACTACAGCGGCCATGTCTGATCCGGCGGCCCCTGCACCGGTGTCTGCTGCCCCGGCCATCCGCCGCGACGGCACGGTTCTGGGTTTCGATGTCGGTTCGCGGCGTATCGGCGTGGCCATCGGCAGTGCCTTCGCCGCCCATGCACGCGCAGTGGCCGTGGTCGATGTGCACGGCAATGGGCCGGACTGGGCGGCGATCGAACGCCTGCTCAAGGAATGGAAGCCCGATGGCCTGGTGGTCGGCGACCCGCTGACCCTGGACGGCCAGGATCAACCCAACCGCAAGCGCGCGCAGGGCTTTGCCCGCCAGCTGCGGGAACGCTTCAAGCTGCCGGTGGTGATGATCGACGAGCGTTCCAGCTCGGTCGAGGCCGCCCGCCGCTTCGCCGTCGAGCGCGCCGAAGGGCGCAAGCGCCGCCGCGATGCGGCCGCCCTCGACGCCGTGGCCGCGGCGGTGATCATCGATCGCTGGCTGTCGTCTCCCGACGACGCCACCCCCATTCCCTGACTGCACGACTCCCGCCATGACCGCCCAGCAAATCGATGCCTCCGGACGCCTGCGCCACCTGTTGACCCTTGAGGGGCTGCCGCGCGAAACCCTGCTGCAGCTGCTCGACCGCGCCGGGCAGATCCGCGACGCCGCGGTCGGCCGCGTCGGCAACAAGCGCCACGTGCTGGCCGGTTCGGCGGTGTGCACGCTGTTCTTCGAACCGTCCACCCGCACCCGCAGCTCGTTCCAGCTGGCCGCGCAGCGCCTGGGTGCCGACGTGCTGAACTTCGATGCCTCGACCTCGTCCACGCGCAAGGGCGAAACCGCCTGCGACACGCTGCGCAACCTGGAAGCGATGGGCGTGCGCGGCTTCGTCGTGCGCCACCCCGATGATGGCGCCGTCGCCGCACTGGCTGAAGCGGCGGGCGAGGGCACCGCGCTGATCAATGCCGGTGACGGCCGCAGCTCGCACCCGACCCAGGGCCTGCTGGACATGCTGACCCTGCGCCAGGCCAAGGGCCCGGACTTCTCGAAGCTGAAGGTGGTGATTGTCGGCGACGTGAAGCATTCGCGCGTGGCCCGCACCGACCTGCATGCGCTGCGTACGCTGGGCGTGGGCGAGATCCGCGTGTGCGGCCCGCAGTCGCTGCTGCCGGACGACGAGACCCTGAAGGGCTGCGTGGTGGGCGATGATTTCGATGCCATGCTGGAAGGCGTCGACGCGCTGATGATGCTGCGCCTGCAGCGCGAGCGCATGGAAGAAGGCCTGGTGCCGTCGCTGGAGCAGTACCACGCCGAGTACGGGCTGACCAACGAACGCCTGGCGCGCGCCGGCAAGGATGCAGCCGTGCTGCACCCGGGCCCGATCAACCGCGGCGTGGAAGTGACCGACGAGGTGGCCGACGGCCCGCAGTCGTGGGTACTGCGCCAGGTCGCCAACGGCGTCGCCGTGCGCATGGCCGTGCTGGAAACCCTGCTGGGCTGACCGCTCTGGTGGGTGCCAACCTTGGTTGGCACTGGCCTACCCGGGCGAAGGTGATTTCCCGATGTTCAGGGAGCATGCGCCCGCCCATGCTCTTGTGCATGAACAGCACCCGCCTCCTGCTAGGCCGTCATTCCAGTCTCGGCCGGAGCTACATCCTGACGACGAACGTGCATGGCCGAGCGGCTCTGTTCGCCAATGACGCCGTTGCGATTACCGCCATGCAGCAGTTCCAGCGTCTGGATCTGGAAGGTCTGACCCATTCCATCGCCTACGTGGTCATGCCGGATCACGTCCATTGCTTGATGCAGCTGCGCGCGGCATCACTCGACGTTGTCATGAGGCGCTTCAAGTCGCGTACGGCGGTGTACGCAAACAGGGTACTGGGCAGGGTGGGGCGCTTCTGGCAGTCCTGCTATCACGATCACGCGATCCGCTCTGATGAATCGCTGTTCCGGCACGCAATGTATGTGATGGCGAATCCGATCAGGGCGGGGCTGGCCACGCAGCTCGGCGAGTACCCGCATGCGTGGTGTGAGTGGGAACTCGAAGGTTCCTGTGCCAAGGCGGAGTTCATGGGTGCGGACAGATAGTGCCAACCAAGGTTGGCACCCACCGAAAGCAGGTTCCGGCCTTGGTGGGTACCTACCCAAACCAGGCTCCAACCTTGGTCGGCAACCACCGGACGCTTCGGGTCAGCGCTTCTGCGCGAACAGCCAGGCCCACATCGCCGGGTCGGCGTAGGTGGCGTCCCAGGCGTTATGGTTGCCTTCCGGGTACTCGGTGTAGCGCACGTCGCGCGCGTTGGCGCCCTGGAAGGCACTGTGCAGCCTGCGGTCGTCGTCCGGTGGCACCACATCATCCAGTGCGCCGTGGAAGATCCAGATTGGTGCGTGCTGCAGGCGCTGGGCGATCACCGCGTACGGATCGGCCTCATGCGCGACGTGTTCGACGAACAGGGTCGGGCGCTTCGCGCGCGGTGCCAGCACAGCGCCGCATACCGGCACGATCGCGGCAAAGCGGCGTGGATCGTCCAGGGCGATGTTCCAGCTGCCGTAGCCGCCCATCGACATGCCGGTCAGGTACTGGCGCGCAGGGTCGGCGCCAAACTCGGCGATTGTCGCGTCCAGCGCGGCCAGGGCCATGCGGTTGTTGTGGCCGCTCCATTCCGAGTGCTTTGCTGCCTGGGGGAAGACAACCAGGGCCGGGAAGTCGGGATGCTCGCGCAGATAGGGGCCAAGCCCCGCGCGCGTCTGCCTGATGCCGTCGCTGCCGCGCTCGCCCGAGCCATGCAGGAACAGGATGACCGGAACACTGGCGGACGCCGGGGCCTGCAGCCCGGCCGGAATGAACACCTGGTAGTAGGCGGTCTCGCCGTCCACTTTGACCGCGCGGGCTTCGAAGCGTCCACGCGCGCTGTCCGGCAGCGAGGCACATCCGGTCATCATCAGAAGGGCCAGCAGGGGCAGCCAGCGCGACATGGAACGGACCATGGGAATTCCTGGGGCGGCGGGAACGCCTCCATCGTAGTCCGCCGCCGTCCATGCGGCATCATGCGCCGCGTCACTGCGGGCGCGGGAAACTGGCGATGATCTCCAGTTGTTCCTGGGCCTCGGCATTGCCTTCGGCGGCGGCGGCCTGCACCTGCGCCATGTCCGGATGCAGCACCACCAGCAACGGGTTCTCGCAGACCGGGCAGTCGTACTCGGTTGCGTCCTCGTCCAGTTCCATCTCCATGCCGCGCGAGCTGCCCTTCCATTCGCAGGCCGGGCACGTGTGCTGCTGGTCGCGCCAGCCGGGCTGGAAGTAGTTTTCGATCGTCGTTGCCATCGGTGTTCCAGTGGGAAGGGGCAGCGCCCCGCATGGCGGGGCTCGATTCCTTGATACGGTCAGTGCAGCAGCACCAGGGTGGCCAGGCCGAGGAAGGTGAAGAAGCCCATCGAGTCGGTCACCGCGGTCAGGAAGATGCCGCTGGCCAGCGCCGGGTCGAAGCCGAAGCGTTTGAGCGTCAGTGGCACCAGTACGCCGGCCAGTGCGGCGAACAGCAGGTTGCAGGTCAGCGCGATGGCGATCACCGCCGACAGCCCGGGCGAGTGGAACCAGGCCAGCACGATCAGCCCCAGCACCGAACCCAGCATAACGCCATTCAACAAGGCGACCCGCACTTCCTTCCACAGCAGCGTGCGCGCATTGGATGCGCCCACCTGGCCCAGCGCCAGGCCGCGCACCATCAGCGCCAGCACCTGGGTACCGGCATTGCCACCCAGGCCGGCCACGATCGGCATCAGCACCGCCAACGCCACCAGCTTGTCGATGGTGCCTTCGAAGTGGCCGACCACGCTGGAAGCCAGGAAAGCGGTGCACAGGTTTACCGACAGCCACATCAGGCGCCGGCGCATGGCGCGCCAGACCGGGCTGAACAGATCCTCGTCCTCGTCCAGGCCGGCGGCGCCCAGCGCCTGGTGCTCGGCCTGGCCGCGGATGATGTCGACCACGTCATCGATGGTGATGCGGCCGATCAGGATGTTGTTGTCGTCCACCACCGGCGCCGAGATCCAGTCATGGTCGGAGAACTGCCGTGCCACTTCCTGGTCGCTCTCGCCGACGTCGATGGCCGGCTGCTCGTCGTCGATCAGGCGGTTGATCGGCGTGGTGTCCTCGTGGGTCACCAGCGCGGCCAGCGAGACCCGCCCGAGGTACTGGTGCCGCCGGCTGACCACGAACAGGTGGTCGGTGTGATCGGGCAGTTCGCCGCGCAGGCGCAGGTAGCGCAGCACCACGTCGACGTTGACGTCGGCGCGCACGGTCACCACGTCCGGGTTCATCAGGCGGCCGGCGCTGTCCTCGGGGTAGGACAGCACCTGTTCCAGGCGCTCGCGGTTTTCGCGGTCCATCGACTTGAGGACTTCGTCGATGACCGTGTCCGGCAGGTCTTCGACCAGGTCGGCCAGGTCGTCGATGTCCAGGTCTTCGACCGCGGCGATGATCTCGTCCGGGTCCATGTCCGCGAGCAGGCTTTCGCGCACGTCGTCGCCGACGTGGACCAGCACCTCGCCGTCATCTTCCGGGTCGACCAGGCCCCACACCACCTCGCGCTTGCCCGGCGGCAGCGATTCGAGCAGGTTGCCGATCTCGGCCGGGGCCAGGGTGTTGACCAGCCGACGCACCGGACCCAGCCGGCCGCTGTCCAGTGCATCGGACAGCATCCGCAGTTGGCGCGCAGTCTTGTCGTGGCGTACAGCTTCAGCCATCGCAGCTCCCGCGGGATAAGAAAAGCCGCGATCCCGGCAAGGATGCGGCAACAGGGGTGTTCAGCGCGTCATTATCGCAAGGGGATGTTTCAACGCATAGCCGCTGGGTGCGGAGGTTGCCGGCCAGCGGCCGGCACTACCCTGGGTGGTCAGGGCGCGTCCGCCACCAGTGCCAGCCAGCGCTCGATGCCGCGGCGGTCGCGCGCCGCCAGCAGCTTCGGCGCGCGGGCGCGCAAGGCGCCCAGGTCGGCCTCGCGGATCGCCCGGCGCACCTCCAGCAACGTACCGGGATGCAGGCTGAACTCGCTCAGGCCCAGCGCCAGCAGCAGTGGAGTCATCCGGGCATCGCCGGCCATCTCGCCGCAGACCGCCACCGGGATGCGATGGCGCGCACCAGTGTCGATCACCATCTGCAGCAGCCGCAGCACGGCCGGATGCAACGGCGAGTAGAGCTCGCCCAGCGCTTCGTTGTTGCGGTCGGCGGCGAGCAGGTACTGCACCAGGTCGTTGGTACCGATCGACAGGAAATCGACCAGATCGATGAAGCTCTCCAGCGCCAGTGCGGCCGCGGGGACTTCGATCATCGCGCCCAGCGGCACATGGTCGGACACCATGTGGCCCTCGCCGCGCAGCTGTTCGGTCAGCTTGAGCATGCGCCGGCGCACCGCAAGCAGCTCCTCGCGGGTACTGACCATCGGAACCAGCACGCGCAGCTTGCCGTAAGCCGAGGCACGCAGGATCGCGCGCAGCTGGGTGTCGGCCACCTTCGGCCGCGCCAGCGACAGGCGCACGCCGCGCAGGCCCAGTGCCGGATTCTCTTCGTTGCTCAGGGTCAGGCCGGTGCGATCGGCCTTGTCCGCGCCCAGGTCGAGCGTGCGGATGGTGACCGGACGCCCGCTCATGCCCAGCGCGGCATCGCGGTAGGTCTGGAACTGCTCTTCCTCGTCCGGCAGCTCGTTGCGCTGCAGGAACAGGAATTCGGTGCGGTACAGGCCCAGCCCCTGCGCGCCCAGCGCATGCGCCTGGGTCACGTCCTCCAGCGATTCGGCGTTGGCCAGCAGGGCGATGTCGACCTGGTCGCGGGTACGGCTGGGCTTGCTGCGCAGGCGGCCCAGCTCGCGCTGTTCACGCGCATGCTCTTTCAGTCGCGCGCGGTAGTCACGCAGGTTGTCGGCCTGCGGGTTGACCGTGATGCTGCCGTCGGCGCCGTCGATGATCAGCACGTCGCCGTCGGCGATGCGGCTGAGCAGCTGCGGTACGTTGACGATCAGCGGCAGGTGCAGGCTGCGTGCCAGGATCGCACTGTGCGACAGCGCGCTGCCGGCGGCGGTGACGATGCCGACCACCCCTTGCGCCTGCAGCTGCGCCAGCTCGGACGGGGCAATGTTGTCGCAGACCAGGATCTCGCCGGCCAGGCCCCTCATCACCGGCGGCCGGTCCGGTTGCAGGAAGGCGTGGATGCGGCCGATCACATGGTCCAGATCGTCCATGCGGCTCTTCAGGTAGGCATCGTCCATGCCATCGAAGACCTTGGCCAGGCGGTCGCGTTGCAGGCGCAGCGCATAGCCGGCGCTGTACGGGCCGCTGCGGATCAGTTCGTCCAGGCCATACAGCAGCTCGGGGTCGTCCAGCAGCAGCGCGTGCAGGTCGAGGAACTCGCCCACTTCCTGGTTCAGTGCGCCATGCAGGCGCTGGCGCAGCTCGTGCATTTCCGTGCGTGCCGCATCCACCGCACGGTGCAGGCGGGCCAGCTCGGCCTCGACCTGCTGGGCGGCGACACGCTGTTCGGCCACCTCCAGGGCGTGCGGCAGGCGCACGCGGGCGCGGCCCATCGCCGTGCCACGGGCCGCACCGTGGCCGGCCAGCAGCTGCACCGGCCGTTGGCCGGAGGGAAGCTGGCCGGCGCGTGCGCGTGGCACGCTCAGCTGTCCTCGTCGAAACGGCGTTCGAACAGGCCCACCACCGCCTCCATCGCGGCGGCTTCGTCCTCGCCGTTGATGCGCACGGTGACCGGGGTGCCCTGGCCGGCAGCCAGCAGCATCACGCCCATGATGCTCTTGGCGTTGATCTCACGGCCCTTGGCGGCCATGGTCACGTTGCAGCGGAACGGCGCCAGGGTCTGCACCAGCTTGGCGGTGGCCCGGGCATGCAGACCCAGGCGGTTGCTGACGGTGAGTTCTCGTTCAAGCATCGTCGACTATCGCTCCATTACGGGTACCCGCCGCGGCTGTGGCGGGCAGTTGATCCAGTCCCTGTTCCGGATAATTCATCACCCGCAGCAACATCGGCAGGCTCAGCGCCGACACCCGGCGAACCGGGGTCCCCAGCCGGGCCAGCTGCCCGGCAAGGTTGGCGGGGCTGGCGCCGTACAGGTCGGTCAGGATCAGCACGCCTTCCCCACCGTCAACCCGCCGCAGGGCGGCCGAGGCGAGCGGGAGCAGGGCGTCCAGGTCTGCGTCGAACGGTACTTCGAAAGCTTCGGTCTTCAGCGGCAATTGCCGCAGGAGCCGGGTCGCCACCTCAAGCAGGGCGGTCCCGACCCCGGGATGTGTTACGAGGAGAATGCCACAGGTCATTACTGCACGTTAACAGGTCAAGGTGAATCGGCGATAGCAGCAGGAGAGGGGCACTGTGTCCCGTATTCAGCGTTGCCGGGGTCAGAGCCCTTTTCCCCTGGAAAATGGATCCGACCCCATGCGTTTTTCGATGCCTGACAGAGGTTCATCCACGCATGGCGTGGATCCCTCGTGTCGACCAAGGTCGACACCCACCACCAGCACACCCCCGCCTTCCCACGGAATGCCGCCTTTGCTGTTCAGGTTGCCGGCCCGCGGCCGGCACGACCGCGGGTGCCGGGCGCCGCCCCGGC
>NZ_JAPTFX010000171.1:0-8733 GCF_030985895.1 Stenotrophomonas sp. Sm6012
GGCCGCTGGCCGGCAATGTCGAACGATTGCGGTGCGTGCAGGTTGCCGGCCAGCGGCCGGCATTACCGCGGACCGGTCAGGCCTTCTTGCGCTCAGCGATGTAGGCCTGGATCTGCTGTTCCAGTACCGGCAGCGGCACCGAACCCTGCTTGAGCAGGGTGTCGTGGAAGCCCTTGATGTCGAACTTGTCGCCCAGCTCCTTCTCGGCCTGCGCGCGCAGGCGCACGATGGCGATCTCGCCCAGCTTGTAGCTCAGCGCCTGGCCCGGCCAGGAGATGTAGCGGTCCACCTCGGTGGTCACTTCATGCTCACTCAGCGCGGTGTGGTCACGCAGGTAGGCCAGTGCCTGCTCGCGGGTCCAGCCCTTGCTGTGCACGCCGGTGTCGATCACCAGGCGCGCGGCGCGCCACATTTCGTAGGTCAGGCGGCCGAAATCCTCGTACGGGGTTTCGTAGATGCCCATCTCCACGCCCAGCTTCTCGCAGTACAGCGCCCAGCCTTCGCCATAGGCGGAGATGTACGCGTTGCGGCGGAACTCGGGCAGGTTCTTCTGCTCGGCGGCGATGGCGCCCTGCAGCGCGTGGCCCGGATCGGACTCATGCAGGGTCAGCGCCGGCAGGTTGTACAGCGGGCGCGATGGCAGGTTGTAGGTGTTGAGCCAGTAGGTGCCCATGCCACCACGCCCGGCGGTCCAGAACGGTGCGATGTCCGGCGGCACCGGCACGATGGTGAAGCGCGCGCGCGGAAGCGTCATGTACTTGCCCAGCTGGCCGTCTGCCCGCTTGGAGATCCACGCCGCGCGCGACAGCAGCTCTTCCGGGGTCTTGGCGTAGAACTGCGGATCGGTGCGCAGGAAGGTCAGGAACTCGGCGAAGCTGCCCTTGAACTTCACCTGCTTGATGATGTCGTTCATCTCGCCCTGGATGCGAGCGACTTCGCCCAGGCCGATGCGGTGGATCTCGTCCGGCGACAGGTCCAGAGTGGTGTATTCGTGGATCTGCTGCTTGTAGTACGCCTTGCCGTCCGGCATCGCTTCGGCAGCCAGCGTGGTGCGCGCCTGCGGCACGTACTCGCTGACGAAGAAGGTGCGCAGCTGCTGGAACGCCGGCACCACCTTGGCACTGATCGCTTCGCGCGCCTGCGCCTGCAGCCTGGCCTGCTCGGCGGCCGGAATGCTGTTGGGCAGCTTCTTGAACGGCGCGTACAGCGGCGATTCGGTCGGGTCCTTCAGTTCGGCAACGGTGGCGATGGACACCTCGCGGCCATCAAGCACGGCACGCGGCACGCTGAAGCCACGCTTCAGGCCGGCGCGCATGTTCTCGGTCTGCTGGCCGAAGTAGCGCGGCACGTCATTCAGGCGTGCGATGTAGTTCTGGTAGTCCTGCACGGTCTTCATCTCGCGCCGGGCCATGAAGGACAGGTTCGACCAGAACGAGGAGTCGGCGTTGAACGGCATCTCGTAGCCGCGCAGGCGCACCTCTTCGGCCAGGTTGAACACCTGGTCGCGGTAGATCGCGTAGTTGACCTGGTTGTCGGCCGACAGGGTCTTCGGGTCGATCTTCTTCAGCGCGGCCAGGGTCTCGTCCCACACCTTCAGGCGTGCCTGCTGTGCGGCCGGGCCGACGTCGGGCATGCGGGTGGCATTGGCCGGGGCATCTTCGTCCTCACTGGCCTCACCGCCGCCGTCCTGGCGCCACTTCCATTCCTTCTCGTACACCGCACGGAAGGCGGCGTCGGCGGGCGATTCGGTGGCCACGCTGGCAGGTGCAGCGGTGGCGGGCGGCGCGGCCAGGGCCACGGCGGGGGCGGACAGGGCAATCAGCAGGGCAACGGCAAGACGGGTTTTCACGAGCACAGGTTCCCGGGAAGGCAGACCCCGATCATGGCACCGCCCACCGCCCGTGGCATGGGACGAAGGTCCTGCCTGCAACGCAGGCAGGCCAGCGCCGAAGGCGCGTGGTAGAGCCGACTGTTAGTCGGCTTGCTCTTCCGCCAGACGTGGCAAAGTCCCGCTGCTCTGGTAGCTGCCAACCTTGGTTGGCATCACGGAAACCCAGCGCCGACCAAGGTCGGCATCTACCGGGGACGGCCGCCGAACATGCAGTAGATCCACGCCATGCGTGGATGCGCCAAGCCGGGATGCACATGTGCCGACCAAGGTCGGCACCCACCGGATGGCGGCCCCTGGGCCCTCAGTGGCTAGCCCTGTCCCGCTTCCAGCCCCGGTGCTTGATGTCCAGCTGCAGGCTGTACAGCGCGGTGAACGCCGGGAACAGGTTCTGCAGCACGCCCACCGAGTCCTGCTTGGCCGAGAACAGGAAGTAGCTCAGCGTCATCAGGCTGCCGACCACGCTCATGTACCAGAACAGGCGCGGGATGACCGGCTTGCCGGCACGCTTGGAGGCGATGAACTGAACCAGCCAGCGGCCGCCGAACATCAGCGCGCCGGTATAGCCGATCAGCTTCCAGCCGGTCACGTGCAGGCCGGTCCAGTACAGCCAGGTCAGCGGCTGGTCGAGCCAGTGCAGTGCCAGGCCCATCACCGCTCTTCCACCGCGGTGCGCTTGCTGCGGGTGATCAGCCAGGCCACGCCGCGCAGGTCGCGGATGCCGACCAGCGCGCGGCCCAGGTTGTTGTACTTGGACACGCCGGCGGTACGGTGGCGGTGGTTGACCGGCACGCTGATGGTCTTCCAGCCGGCACGCTGCATCAGCGCCGGCAGGTAACGGTGCATGTGGTCGAAGTACGGCAGGTCGAGGAAGGCGTTGCGCTCGAACAGCTTGATGCCGCAGCCGGTGTCGGGCGTGTCATCGCGCAGCATGCGCGCGCGGATGGCATTGGCCCAGCGGCTGGCCCAGCGCTTGCTGCCGCTGTCCTGGCGGTTGACGCGCCAGCCGGCAAACAGCTTCACCTGCGCCTCGGCCGCATCGCGCGCGGCCAGCAGCTTGGGAATGTCGGCCGGATCGTTCTGGCCATCGCCATCCAGGGTGGCGATCCATGGCGCCCGCGCATGCTTGACGCCGGTGCGCACGGCGGTGCTCTGCCCGCTCTGGTTCACGTGGTGCAGCACCCGCAGTTCCGGCGTGGTCGCCTTCAGGCCCTGCAGGACCGCCAGGGTGTCATCGCGCGAGTGGTCATCGATGTAGATGATCTCGAACGGTACCCGGCCACGCAGCGCCGCGGTGATTTCGGTGACCAGCGGGGTGACATTGTCGCGCTCGTTGAACACGGGGACGACAACGGAAAGCTCGGGTTGGCTCATAAGGCACTCGGCCAAAGGGGGACAAAGACCGCGCATTCTCCGAAACCGAGGTTATCCGAAGATGAACCCGGCGGCGTGAGGATCCGTCCTCAGGCGCGATCACCAAAGTACTCGCGGCACCATTCCACGACGGGTGGCAGTCCCACTTCGATCGGGGTCACCGCGTCGAAGCCGAAGGCGTCATGGGCGCGCCGGGTATCGGCCATCGTGCGCACCATGTCGCCGGGCTGCATGGGCTTGTAGACCTTCTGCGCGGGGCGGCCGGCAGCCTGCTCGATCACGCCGATGAAGCGCTCCAGCTCGACCGGCGTATGGTTGCCGAGGTTGAACACCCGGTGCGGCACCGGACCGTCGGCCGGATGCGCGAGGGCGCCAAGGATACCGGCCACGATGTCGGAGACATGTGTGAAATCGCGCTGCATGCGACCTTCGTTGAACACGTCGATCGGCCGACCGGCCAGCACTGCGCGCGAGAACAGCAGCGGCGCCATGTCCGGCCGGCCCCACGGGCCATACACGGTGAAGAAGCGCAGGCCGGTGGCATGCAGGCCATACAACTGCGCGTAGGTGTAGGCCATCAGCTCGTTGGCGGCCTTGGTCGCCGCGTACAGCGAGCGCGGCTGGTCCACGCGCTGGTCCTCGGAGAACGGCGGCGTGGCCGAATCGCCGTACACCGAACTGCTGGAGGCATACACCAGGTGCTGCACGCCACGATGGCGGCACAGCTCGAGCATGTTGACGAAGCCGACCAGGTTGCTGTCGACGTAGGCATGCGGGTTTTCCAGCGAATAGCGCACGCCGGCCTGTGCGGCCAGGTGGATCACCGCGCTCGGCTGCACCTCGTCGAACAGCGCGGCCAGGCCATCGCGGTCGGTCAGGTCCAGCGTGCGCAGGTCCAGCGCCGGGCACAGCGCGGCCACGCGGTCGCGCTTGATCTGCGGGTCGTAGTAGTCGTTGAAGTTGTCCAGGCCGACCACCGGCTGGCCAGCCTCCAGCAGCGCGCGGGCGGTGTAGGCACCGATGAAGCCGGCAGCGCCGGTGAGCAGCAGGGTCATTGCAGTTGCCTGGAAATCAATGAGTACAGATGCAGAGGATACGCTGCGGGCTCAGAACAGCCCGAAACGCTTCTTGGCCACATTGCTGCGGCCGGGTTCGATCACGTCCTGGATGTTCTTCGCATCGAAGCGGTCGAGCAGTGCTTCGGCGCCCTTTTTCAGCTTCAGGTCCATCTCTTCCGGGTACAGCGGCATGAGGGTCATGAAGGCGATGGTCTTGCCATCCTCAAGCACCAGCTCGGCGAAATCTTCCGGCGTGGTGACCGGCGGCAGCACGATGGCACCGTCGAAGCCCACGCCCGGCGCATAGGGCCCGCTGGGGTGTCCGTTGGGAATGGTGTGGCCGAAGCCCAGCCAGGTATCGTACTCGTGCGGCAGCCGCGCCATGCCCTTCAGCAGACGCACCGGCCAGTAATTGCGCTCGTCCTCGAAGGCGTCCTGCGAGATCGGCCAGTCGGCCGGCAGGGTCACCATCAGCTCCATGTAGCGCGGCACATCCGCATCCACCTCGGCGGGCACGGTCATCGGCAGGTCGCTCATGCCGGAGGTCACCAGCCGCAGGTACGGGAACCGCTCATTGGCCGGCACCACGTGCACGTCGATGTGCACCAGGTCGGAAATGATCTCGTGGAAGACGCCGGACACCGGGCCCAGATGGCGCTCGATGTGCGCGCCGATCGCCTCGATGTGTTCTTCGCCCTGCGCCGGCGTGAAGTCCTTCTGGCGGCTGTGCACCATGATCGGGCTGCCGCCCGGGCTGACGTCGTCGAATGCGTTGCTCATGTCCTGCTCCCTGGATGAGGCCACGGGCCAGAGGACAGTGCAGGCCCCGGCGCGCGCGGCGGTGCGTTCCCTGTCATTCACGGGACACGGCAGGAACGGGCCGTGTCCCCCGTTGCTGCGCCGGGCTCAGCCCTGGCGCGTACGCAGCTTTTCCAGCACGCCGTCCAGGGTGTCCAGATCGGTGTAATGGATGATCAGCTTGCCCTTGCCGCCGCGGCCGTGGTTGATCGCCACCTTGGCACCCAGCGCTTCGGACAGCTCGGTTTCCAGCGAGGCGATGTCGGCCTGCTGCACCTTCGGCGTGGCCACCGGGCGGTTGCCCGGCACCTTGCCGGCGGCAAACGCCTGCGCGCGGCGCTCGACCTCGCGCACCGACCAGCCTTCGTCGGCCGCTTCCTGTGCCAGCTTGCCGGCCAGCTCGGGGGCCAGGGTCAGCAGCGCACGGGCATGGCCCATTTCCAGGCGGCGGGTTTCCAGCAGCAGCCGGATCGCCACCGGCAGCTCCAGCAGGCGCAGCAGGTTGGACACCGCCGCGCGCGAGCGGCCGACGGCCTCGGCGGCCTCGGCATGGGTCAGGGTGAATTCGCTGATGAGACGTTGCAGCGCTTCGGCTTCTTCCAGCGGGTTGAGGTCTTCGCGCTGGATGTTCTCGATCAGCGCCATCGCGATGACGGTGCGGTCTTCCAGCTCGCGCACCACCACCGGCACTTCGTCCAGGCCGGCCAGCTGCGAGGCGCGCCAGCGGCGTTCACCGGCGACGATTTCGTAGTTGCCGGCCGGCAGCTGGCGCACCAGGATCGGCTGGATCACGCCCTGCGACTTGATCGAGTCGGCCAGCTCGGACAGCTTGCCCTCGTCCATCTCGCGGCGCGGCTGGTACTTGCCCGGCTGCAGCTGGCCCACGGCCAGCTTGCGCAGCACTTCGCCCGGCAGCGGCTCGATCACCGCGGTGGTGGCCTGCACCTGGCTGACCGCCCCCTTGGGACCCAGCAGCGCATCCAGGCCACGGCCGAGGCCTCGCTTCTTGGCTGCCGGCTTGCTGCTGGTCATCAGACGGTCTCCACGGCCTTGGCGGCCTTGTTGCGTTCGTTGTTGCGGCGGATGATCTCGCCGGCCAGGCCCAGGTAGGCCACGCCACCGCGCGAGGCGCGGTCGTAGCCGACGATGCTCTGGCCATGGCTGGGTGCTTCGGCCAGGCGCACGTTGCGCGGCACGATGGTGCGGAACACGCGGTCGCCGAAGTGCTCGGTGAGCTCGGCCGACACCGCGTTGGCCAGGTTGTTGCGCACATCGAACATGGTGCGCAGCACGCCTTCGATCTCCAGCGCCGGGTTCAGGCTGGTGCGCAGCGCTTCGATGGTTTCCACCAGCGCGCTCAGGCCTTCCAGCGCGTAGTACTCGCACTGCATCGGCACGATCACCGAATCGGCGGCGGCCAGCGCGTTGAGCGTCAGCAGCGACAGCGCCGGCGGGCAGTCGATCAGGATGTAGTCGTACTCGTCGCGGATCGGCGCCAGCGCGCGCTTCAGGCGCTGCTCGCGCTCGCTCTCACCCATCAGCTGGATCTCGGCAGCGGTCAGGTCGATGTTGCCGGGCAGCAGATCATAGCCCTCGGCGGCCTGCACGCGCACGTCGGCAGCACTGTTCTCGCCAAGCAGCAGATCGCAGGTGGAGGCTGCCAGCTCGCGCTTGTCCACGCCACTGCCCATGGTCGCGTTGCCCTGCGAATCCAGGTCGACCAACAGCACGCGCTTGGGTGCGTTGGCCAGGGAAGCGGCCAGGTTGACGGCGGTCGTGGTCTTGCCGACGCCACCCTTCTGGTTGGCGATGGCGATGATGCGGGCCATGCGGGTGTGCCTCGTCGACGTGTGCTGGGACCGGTCATTATGCGTACAACCGGCCCCTTGCGGAAATCGTGAATCGCCAACCCGTTGTTCCACAAGGGGCTGGCGGCGGTAATCAGGGGCCTGTAACCGTGACCAGATGGCGTTCGCCGGCCAGGCCGGGCACGCTCAGCGGGGTCACCTCACGCACCTGCCAGCCTTCCGGCAGGTCCGCGATCTCTTCATGGGGATAGACGCCCTTCATGGCCAGCAACACGCCACCGGGGCGCAGCAGGTGCCCACCGACGCGAACGATGCCGGCCAGGGTGTCCATCGCGCGCGCGGTCAGCTGGTCGTAACGGCCGGCCTCGTCCAGCGCCTCGGCGCGTGATTCGGCCACGCGGGCATTGCCCAGGCCGAGCTGGCGCACCGCCTCGCGCATGAAGCGCGCCTTCTTGCCGTTGCTCTCGACCAGGGTGACCTGCAGGCCCGGGCAGGCGATGGCCAGCGGGATGCCGGGCAGCCCGGGGCCGGTGCCGAGGTCGGCCAGGCTGCCATCGGCCACGAACGGCTGCATCGCCAGCGAGTCGAGCAGGTGGCGGGTGACCATCTCCTGCGGGTCGCGGATGGCGGTGAGGTTGTAGGTGCCGTTCCAGCGGTGCAGCAGGGCCAGGTAGCGCAGCAGCGGCGGTGCCAGCGCGGCATCCAGGCCCATGCTGGCCAGGCCCTGTTCCAGCGTGGCAGTCACGCTGGCGGGAAGTGGGTGTTCGCTCATGCCTGCATTATCGCCGGTTTTGTGCGCTGATTCGCCGCTTCACTGCGGATACCAGGCCAATGCCGCGCGGAACTGCCCGCTGGCCTGCCATTCGTGCAGGTGCCAGCGCGCGGCCTCGCCCAGTTCCGGGTCGCACCAGCGCAGGTGCAGGGCGCCGTCATTGCCGGGGGCCAGCTGCAGCCGGTGCAGGCCGAACGAGATGCCTTGGCCGTGGGCTTTCAGCATCGCTTCCTTGGCGCACCACACGCGGAAGAACCAGTGCTCGCGCCCGGCCTCGTCCAGGCTTTCCAGCCAGGCCACTTCCTCGGGGTGGAAGAAGCGCCGCACGATCTCCAGCAGGCGTGGTCGCGGCCGCAGCAGCTCAAGGTCCACGCCCAGCCGCACGCCCTCGCCCAGCGCCACCAGCAGCACCTCGCCGCTGTGGCTCCAGCCGGTTCCGTAATGGGCCAGTGCGCCGGTCAGTTCAGGCCGCCCCTTGCCGTCGCGCACCAGCGGCAGCGCCTCCGGTTCGGCCCCCAGCGCCTGCGCCAGCACCTGCCGCGCCTGCGGTTCACCGCGCTGGCCGGGCACGTGGGTGCGCCGCCAGACCGTCACCGGGCCGAAGCGCCACGGGCCGTCGAGGGTGGCTGGCAGGCTCATCCGCACGCGCCCATCACGCAATTGCACGACGGGTTCACAGCCATGCGCGTCAACTGGTCACAGTTCCCCACCGGAGGTTCGATCATGGGCATCATCATCTGGCTGATCGTCGGCGGCATCGTAGGCTGGCTGGCCAGCATCATCATGAAGCGCGACGCCCAGCAGGGCATCATCCTCAACATCGTGGTCGGCATCGTCGGCGCGCTGATTTCCGGCTGGCTGTTCGGCGGCGGCATCAACGAAGCGATCACCATCCGCACCTTCCTGTTCTCGCTGATCGGTGCGGTGATCCTGCTGGCGATCGTCAACCTGTTCACCCGCAAGAGCATACGCTGACGCGGTGGTCGTGCCGGCCGCTGGCCGGCAGACGCATCACAAGGGGCCCGACGATTGCCG